>JAZNFU010000303.1:0-10030 GCA_045576135.1 Eubacteriales bacterium | reverse complement strand
ATTATATCTTTTTATTTTAAACGCTTACCGTCCGGGTGCGTCTTACAAAAGCTCTCTGAACTGCTTTATACATCCGGCAAAATCGTCAATTGCTCCGAATACTACGCTCGGGTCGCTCATATCTATGCCCGCAACGAGAAGGCTGTCAAGCGGCGATTTTGAATTTCCGCATTTCAGGAATTCTATATATTTTCCAACATACGCATCACCCTCGTTTTCTATACGCTTAACGATTGCCGACGCCGCCGAAATACAGGTCGCATATTTATAAACGTAGAAGCTTGAATAGAAGTGCGGTATTCTCATCCACTCGTATGCAATTTCCTTGTCCTTGGCAACCTTGCCGCCAAAATACTTGCGGATGAGCTTATAGTAATGCGAGCAAAGAACATCGCAGGTAAGCGGCTCACCGCGCTCGTTTTTGGCGTGCATATCGCGCTCAAACTCAGCAAACATCGTCTGCCGATAAAGCGTGCTCTTGTAGGTTTCCATAAGCTCGTTGAGTATAAAGAGCTTTTCCTCGCGCGAGGTGCTCTCACGAAGCTTTCTGTGCGCCAAAAGAAGCTCGTTTACCGTCGAGGCAACCTCTGCAACGAATATGGTATAGGACGAATTGTGCGGCTCGTTATATTTGTTCGAATACCAGGAGTGCATCGAATGACCCGCCTCGTGCGCGAGAGTGGACACGTCGTTATAAGTGCCGTTATAGTTTAGCAAAATATACGGCTCGGTGCCGGGTGCGCTTGAGCTGAATGCGCCGCCGCGCTTGCCGCGCGAGGGGTAAACGTCTACCCAGCCGCGCTCAGTAAGACCCGCCTTGAGCGCGCCGTAATATTCATCACCGTATACGACGATACTCGCGAGCACCTCATCTACCGCCTCCTCGTAGGAATACTCACGCGAAAACTCGCTGATTAGCGGCGCGTAAAGGTCATACATATGAAGCCGCTCGACACCGAGCACCTCACGCTTAAGCTCGTAGTAGTCGTATATTACGGGAAGTCCCTTGTGAACGGTATTAATAAGATTATTGTAGATTTTCGGCGTTACCTCGTCCGAAAACGTAGATGCGGTTATGGAATTTTTGAATTTTCTCACCTTGGCGAGCGTGCATTCCTCCTTAACGTGCGATGCGTACATCGTCGCAAAGGTATTGCCAAAGGACTCGTAGGTCTTATAGAGCGTTTTGAAGGTGCGTCTTCTCATATCTCTGTTGCCCGACATAAGAAGCGGTACGTAGTTGGTATCGGTGAGCTCTATTTTTTTGCCGTTTTCGTCCCTTACCTTATCAAAACGCAAATCGGAGTTCGCGAAAATCGAGCGAATCTCACCGGGAGCGCCGTCCTTTTCTTCCATTGCGGACATAATCTGCTCACCCTCGTCAGAGAGCGTGTGCGGCTTCATTCTGACGGTTTTCTCTATAACTCTCGAATAGCTTTTAAGCTTCTCGTTTTCCCGAAGCCACGAAGCAAGCAACTCCGTATCAAGCTTGATAAGACGCGGCGAAACGAACCAAGTTGCGCTCGACGCACTCACCGAAAGATTTCTCACCCGAACACTTTTCGCCTGATTTTCGTTATTCTGCATATCCACCGAAAATCCGAGGCTCGCATACTGCCAAAGCCTGCGTATGCGGTTACCGATTTCCTCTACCGCGCCAAGCGTCAGGCAAAGCTCGTCTGAATTTTGGCACATCGTCTTCTCATACTGTCCGAATTTTGAGATAAGCGCCTCGGTTTCCCGAAAATCAGCCTCAAACGCCTCCTCGGTGGGATATATCGCGCTCAAATCCCACTTATATTTTTTGTCTATATCCTTTCTTTCAACGGGACCCTTCATATTTTCTCCTATCCGCCGCGTGACGCGGCATAAATCTACCGAATTTATTATACCTATATAATACTATAAAATAAGCGCAAAGTCAATTTATTTGCATAATTTAAATCAAAAAAAGAAAGGCGGCACCGGGCCGCCGGTAAAGAAAAAATGATTTTTTTCAGAAAAACCCTTGACAAACGAAAAAAACGGTGCTATAATCGGCTACAAATTTGAATATCACAACACGACTATGATGAAGACGGTCGGAACGCAAGCTTTCAGAGAGTTGCCGGTTGGTGCGAGGCGACAGCGAACCCTTCCATATGACCCATCACTTCTGAGTCGAAGGACCGAAAGGCTTTGCCGAGTAGACTCCTTCCGTATTGCTGCGTAAAGGCAAAGGACTTGATTGAGTCCGGCAAGTGACGGATTTTTCCGTAATTTGAGTGGTACCGCGGGTTTAATACTCGTCTCAAAGGTTTTCTTTTGAGGCGGGTTTTTGTTTTATTCAAATAGTAATCACGGTAATCAAAAAGGAGAAGAAAATTATGGATTACAGTTTGATGGAGGTCGCAGGCAGAATAAAGGCTCTGCGCGAGGCAAAGGGTTATACCCAAGAGGAATTGGCTAAGCTTACGGGCGTATCGGTTGAGGACTATCAGCTCTTGGAAAAGGGAGAAACCGACTTCAGCTTTACCTTCATTTACAAGTGTGCAAAGGCGTGCGACGTCGAGGTCGTCGATATACTTGAGGGACGAAGCACGACGCTTACGTCATTCGCCATCACACGTCGCGGCGAGGGACTCAAAATCGTTAAAAAGCACGGTGTAGTTTACAATAACCTCGCTCCGAAGTTCAAGGATAAGCTTGCCGAGCCGTTTTTGGTTAAGTTCCCCTACATACCTGAGGAGCAGAACGCGCCCATAAAGCTCAGCTCGCACAACGGTCAGGAATTTGACGTAATCGTCAAGGGCTCGCTCAAGGTGCAGGTTGGAAATCACGTCGAGGTGCTCGGCGAGGGCGACTCTATATTCTATAACAGTATCATTCCCCACGGTATGATTGCGGTAAGCGAGGGCGGCTGCGAATTCCACGCGGTAGTTCTCAATCCACAGGACGGCTCGGTTACCGAGGAGTATCCCGAAACGCCCTTCATCCCCGCAAAGCCCGTCGAGAAGGAAGCCGATACCGCCACCGTTGCCGATAATTTCGTCGAATCCTTCTATGACGAAAACGGCGTATTCAACGGCATAAAATTCAAAAACGAGGATAAATTCAACTTTGCATTCGACTGCGTTGATGCGATTGCAGAGAAAAATCCGGATAAGCTCGCAATGATGTGGGTGGCAAACGATAAGAGCGACCGCAAGTTCACCTTCAACGATATGAAAAAATATTCCGCGAGAACCGCGAACTACTTCGAGTCGCTCGGCATCAAAAAGGGCGACACGGTTATGCTCGTTCTGAAGCGTCACTATCAGTTCTGGTTCTGTATGTTAGCGCTTCACAAGATAGGCGCTATCGCAATTCCCGCTACCAACCAGCTCGTCGAGCACGATTTTACTTACAGATACCGTGCCGCTAAGGTTAAAGCGATAGTTTGTACCGCCGACGGCAGCGTGTCGAACGAGGCTGAAAAGGCGGCAAAGGAATTCCCCGGAATGCTCAAAATCCTCGTCGGAGGCAAAAAGGACGGCTGGTACGATTTCAACGTGGAAATGGAACGCTTCAGCTCCAAGTATCCGAGAACCAAAAACTCTCCCGCAGGCGATGAGCCTATGCTTATGCTCTTTACCTCGGGTACTACCGGCTATCCCCGCATCGCAACGCACTCTTACAAGTACGCCCTCGGTCACTATCCGACGGCAAAGCATTGGCACAACGTGAATCCGAACGGACTCCACTTCACTATTTCGGACACCGGCTGGGGTAAGGCTCTTTGGGGCAAGCTCTACGGTCAATGGCTGTGCGAGGCGGGCGTATTCACCTACGACTTTGACAGATTCCATTCGGACGATATTCTTCCGATGTTCGCAAAATACCGCATCACCACCTTCTGCGCTCCCCCCACGATGTACCGCTTCTTCATAAAAGAGGATTTGTCGAAATACGACCTTTCCTCTATCGAGTATGCAACGACTGCGGGCGAGGCGCTCAACCCCGAGGTATTCAATCAGTTCAAAAAAGCAACCGGCCTTACGATAATGGAGGGCTTTGGACAGACCGAAACCACCCTTTCCATCGCAAACTTCGTCGGCTCCACCCCCAAAATCGGCTCTATGGGTAAGGCGAGCCCGCTTTACGACGTAGTCGTGCTCGACCCGGACGGAAACGAATGCAAAACGGGTGACACGGGTGAAATCTGCATTCGTGTAAAAGACGGCAAGGCACCTTGCGGTCTGTTTATCGGTTACTATCTTGACGAGGAAAAAACGCGTGACGTTTGGCACGACGGCTATTACCACACCGGCGATACGGCAACGATGGACGAGGACGGATATCTTTGGTACGTCGGACGTATCGACGACGGCATCAAGTCCTCCGGCTACCGCATCGGCCCGTTCGAGATAGAAAGCGTAATTATGGAGCTTCCTTACGTTCTTGAGTGCGCGGTAACTCCCGTTCCCGACGAGGTAAGAGGACAGATAGTTAAGGCTACCATCGTTCTCGTAAAGGGCAGAGTCGGCACGGACGAATTGAAAAAGGAAATTCAGGAATACGTTAAATCGCACACGGCACCCTACAAATATCCGAGAATCGTAGAATTCGTAACCGAGCTTCCCAAGACCATAAGCGGTAAGGTAAGACGTGTCGAAATACGCAAAAACGATATGGATAAAATGAACAACAAAGGCTAAAATCAACCTATCACAGCCGCCGCTCTTGACAATGCGGCGGCTGTTTGTGTATAATACTTACAGTAAAAAAGGAAGTATTAAAAAATGCGAATTATTCTTGCATCAAAATCTCCAAGACGCCGCGAGCTGCTTTCACAGCTTTACGGTAATTTTGAAATAATTGTAAAAGAGTGTGACGAAACGCTCCCCGATGGCACGCCGACGGTAAAGGGTGTCGAGCTTTTAGCCGTCAAAAAGGGCGAGGCGGTAGCCGCCGAGTGTCCGGAGGCAATAGTTATATCCTCGGATACGCTCGTCGAGCTTGGGGGCGTGGCACTCGGAAAGCCGAAGGACCGCGAGGACGCTTACTCTATGCTTCGCTCGCTTTCGGCCAGGGAGCATAACGTGCACACGGGCGTTGCCGTGCATTATATGGGAAAATGCAAATCCGGCGTTGCGACGACGGCGGTTAAATTCAGAGAGCTTACGGATTCGGAAATTTACGAATATATCGACAGCGGCGAGCCGCAGGACAAGGCGGGCGCTTACGGAATTCAGGGCGGCGCGGGCAAATTCGTCGAGTATATTTCGGGCGATTTCGATACCGTAGTCGGCCTTTCGGTCAAGCTTACAGAAAGGCTTATTTGCGAGGTCACAAAATGACGAAAAAGCAAAAACGCGAAAGACTTTTTGAGATTGTCGCAAGGCTCAAAAAAAGATATCCCGAGGCAAAATGCGCGCTCGAATTCGGCGGTGACGGCTGGCGGCTTCTCGTTATGGGAAGGCTCTCGGCGCAGTGCACGGATAAGCGCGTCAATATCGTGTGCCGCGAGCTTTTTGAAAAATATCCGACGGCACAGGCACTTGCCGCGGCAGAGCTTTCGGACGTTGAAAAAATCATACGCCCCTGCGGTCTTTTCCGCACGAAAGCGGAAAATATAATAGCCGCCTCCCGCCGTCTTGTCAAAGACTACGGCGGTGTGCTCCCCGACGGTATGGAGGAGCTTTTAAAATTCGAGGGCGTAGGCAGAAAGATTGCGAATCTTCTGCGCGGTGACGTTTTCGGTCTTCCCGCCGTCGTATGCGATACGCATTGCATCAGGATTTGCGGAAGACTCGGTATGTACCCCAAGACGCTGAGCGACCCCGGGAAAATCGAGAAGATACTGACCGAGCTTTTAGCACCCGAGGAGAGCTCGGATTTTTGCCACAGAATAGTTGAGTTTGGCAGAGAGGTTTGTACGGCGAGAGCACCCGCCTGCGCGGTATGCGAGCTTCGCGATATCTGTGAGCACAGCCTGAGAGAGCGGACGGTATAAGCTGATGGAAAAAATAAAGTTAAAATATCCCGTGGTCGTCGAGGGGCGGTACGACAAGAGCACGCTTTCCTCTATATTCGACGCGGTAATAATAACGACGGGCGGCTTTGCCGTTTTCAATTCGGCAGAAAAAAAGAGCCTTATAAAAAGACTCGGCGAGGACGGTATAATACTGCTTACGGACTCGGACGGCGGCGGCAAGCAGATACGCTCCTATCTTCACGGCATACTCGGCAGCGAGTGTGTGCACGACGCGTATATACCGAAAATAGAGGGCAAGGAAAAAAGAAAAAAGACTCGCTCAAGGGCGGGACTTCTCGGTGTGGAGGGCGTCGGACGCGAGGCACTTGTCAGGGCACTCTCGCCCTTCACCGTCGGCAATACTCAAACCGCAGAAAAGAAAAAAATAACGAAAACCGACCTTTACCTCGACGGACTTTCGGGTGGAGAAAACTCAGCCGAGCGTCGGGCAAGGCTTCTCACAAGACTTGAGCTTCCAGACGATATGAGCGCAAACTCTATGCTCGAAGCACTCAATATGCTTATCGGATATGATGAATATAAGGCTATCGTAAGAGAAATAATGTAAACCAAATATAACAAAAACACCCGCTCGGGTGCTGCGATAAAACAGCATTGCCGAACGGGCTTTTTTATTTTTTTGTGAGGAAACTATTTAATTACGCTTTATCACTCAAAGATAACACAGTCGGAAAGTGTTCTTCCCGAGGGAAGCTCAATACCGAAGAAATCTGTAGCATCACCGAGAATATCAACGTTTTCAGCCGTGATAAGAACGCCGTTTACGGTGCAGTTCTTAAGAGTAACGGTAGCGCCCTCTGCAAGTGCGCTGAGGTCAAGATAATATCCGTTTCCGTCCTCGTCGAGCTCAAACTCACAATTTGTAAAGGTAGTTGTTATGTAAGGCTTAACAAGGGTTTCGTAAGGCCAGCCGTAGCCGTAATCACCCTCGATAAAGGTACAATCTGTAAAGCTTGCAGACTCAAAGCCGCCATCAAAGCTGCTCCAACCGCCAAAGGTGGAATTGGTTACGATAAGCTTTAAGCCGTCAACCGTTGCGTGCTCGGTTGTGTTTATAGCGTAGAGAATATCTCCGGACACGTAAACGTTATCGAGAATAAGGTCCTCTGTTGCAGACATTACGACAATGGCACGGCAGCCGGAATCTATTGTCAGATTCTTAATAGTACCGCCTGAGGTCATAACAGCGTAATCATCACCGTACGTATCAACAGAAAGTGTTTTTCCGTTTCCGTCAAACACGCCTCCGTTCTGAACGAGCGCAACCTTGTTTCCGTAAGGAGCTGTTTTTTCTGCCTCGGTCTGTACGTCATCCGCAAGAGTTATATGGTCTCCGTTTTCAAGAGCGCTCTCAAGGCTTGCGCTGTCCGATACCTCGTAGGGTATCTTAAGACCGCCGATACCGTTATAGAGGAACACGGTTTCACCCGAGCCAAGAGTCGTTGCGTTCTCGTTTGTGATAAGAGTATCACCGTAGTAGCAGTTCTCGAATACTATCGTACAGCCCTCGCTTGTATCGAACTCAAAGCCCTCTTCGAAGGTGCAGTTTGTGAAGGTTACGTCGTTATAAGGACGGCAGAATGCATATCCGCTACCTTCTCCAAACGTGCAGTTCTCAAAGTAAACGTATTTATGAACGTCAGAGAAGCTGGTCCATCCGTAAAGCTCGGAATTTTTGATTGTTACCGTGTAATCCTTACTACCGCCGTCCGAGTTAAAGGTATAAATTACGTCCTTGAGAACAACGTTATCAATGACGAGGTCGGATGTTGCGGATCCCATAAATATTCCGCGCATTGCGCCTGTTATAGTAATATTTTTAATGATACCGCCCGTAGCATTAACAGCGCAGTCCCAGGTTGAGTTAGCATCCGTTACGTTAAGGGTATTACCGTTTCCGTTAAGAACTCCGCCCTTGACAGCGACACCTGTTTTTCCGTAACCGCTGTTTGCGGTGGTGTCGTCTGCACTGAAGCTGATATCTTCATTGAGCATAACGTCCTCGCCTGCTCCGAGAGCATCCGAAATATCGGTTGCTTCATCCATAATGAGCGTAGTATCAACGTTACCCTGAACAGCCTCTACCTTATAAGCAAGCTCGCAGCTTGTGCCCTTGTAGCTGTTATCTGCGTCCTCGGGAAGAGTAACTGTAACCGGTACTATAATATCCTCCGAGCCGGGAGCTACCAAGGTCCAATTGGAACGCTTTGAATAGCCGTCATACTCAATCCCGTCAATAGTCACGGAAAGCGCTTCCCAAAGTCCGTCATCCGCAACCTTGGATATAACCGTTCTGTAGCTAACGCTAACGTCGCTATTGTTGGAAACTCTGATATCAAAGGAAACAACGTCGCCGGGAACGATTTTTTCAAGCGATATAACGTTATTTTCCTCGTCAAAGTCCGCCGAGGTTTGTGCAAGATTTTCGCCGAGCGTAGAATCAAGCGCCACGTTTTCGACGGTTGCAACTATGTCGATGTTAGCGGCTTTAACAGCAACGTTAACACGGCTCTCGCTCGTAAAGAGCGCATAGGTAGAGCCAGAGATAATGCTAAAGCACATAGCTATAGTCAATATCGATGCGATTAGAGAATTCTTTTTCATTTTTTAGCCTCTTTCTATAATTATTTATTTTTAGTCATACGACTTAAAATACACGTTTTATTCGGCGACCGCCGAAACGAGAAGGTCAAACTCGGCATACTCGCCCATTGCCGAATTGTTCTCTTCATCCCCTATAAAACTCACGTTCACAGTAAAACTGCAAGCATCCATATCAGCGCTCATATTTCCGGTAAGAAGCGGTGCGCCGTCCGCCAACTCACTAAGCCGTGCGCTGCTGGTGTGCCCCGCAGCACTGGTAACGCTCACAACAAGCTGCTCGTGCAAAGGAGTGGTCTGCTTTGAGGTCGTTATTATTATGCTGTACGTAAAATCCGCGCTACCGCGATTTACTATCTGTATATCAGCGGTGAAATAAGAGCCTGGAACTATCCTGACCTCAGGAGAATCTAAACCGAAGACGTTTTTATCGGACTTTGACAAGTCAACCGCAGTCAAATCCTTTTTCACCGTAAGCTCGCCGTCTGAATCGAGGTTGCAATATTCAAGCGACGTGCGTACAAGACCAACGTCAAGATTTACCGTATCAATATGACCGGGAGAATCCTCCGGCATATTCTCCACAATAAGAACAAACGTGCTGACTGATATCAAAAGAGCAACCAATCCTATTACAATGCGGTCTTTCATACTCCACCTCCTCACGCACATTACGGAAACAATTATTTACTTTTTGTCAGAGCTATTTAGCTTTTCAAGCTCCTCAAGTCTAGCTCTCAGCTCTTCAAGCTCTTTATCCTTTTTCTTTTTTTCTTCAAGCTCTCTTTTCCTGCGTTCAGAATTGATACCGCCGACAATCTTTATTATCTCGCGTACCAAAATCAAAAAAGCAGGGAGAATAACTATAAGAATTATGCCTGTCGGTTTTTTCAAAAGGCTCATAAATACACCGAGCGGAACGCTTACAGCTTTAACCTTTCCTATTATGTAATTCGGACTGTCCCTATCCGCTGTGTTTATAAATTGGGTAAGCTGCTCTCCACTCTCACCTGCGTTATCTCCAATAAGCTGTATGAGATAACCGTCATCGCGTTTCTCGATAGAGCTTATACGGTGAGTTATGGTAACTTGTCTTGTATATACGTATTTGAACGTAATCACGTCACCAACCTCCAGCTCGGAGCACCACGCATCAAGCTCCTCTTCATCCTTGGGGGCAAGCTCTATAAAAATCATAGAATCCTTCGGTATGCTTTTTATTTCAAATTCCGAAACGTCAGTCAGCTCCGACTTTTCCATTGAGCCTGTTGCTACAATTCTCATCTGGTGATTAAAAAGCTCCGCTGCACCGTCAGCATCTTTTTTCGTAAAAACCGAAAATGCAGCGAATACCGTGCAGACGGTCAGAAAAATATATACTAACGCATTGAAAATAACGCCTAACGTTTTTGC
>JAZNFU010000302.1:0-4793 GCA_045576135.1 Eubacteriales bacterium | reverse complement strand
AACCTTCCCGAGTTGGCTTATCCCAACGAGCAGCAGTAATTTTCAAATCGAATAGATTTTGAATAGATACGAATGAAAACCCCTTCGTTCGTAGAATGATAAAAGGCGCACCGATTCGCAAGAGTCGGTGTGCTTTTTTATTATTATATTAATGATAAAAAATGAGAATCCGCATCGGTCGTATATTTCCCGGTGCGGATTCTTACGCATATAACTTGTTTGCGCGTATATTTTTTCTGTTTGTGCGGCGATAGCTTTACGCTATATATTTGCATTTGCGGTAACCTTGCGGTATCAGCGCTCGGAGTCCTCGGCGTTGGCGGTAGCTACGATATCCGCACCCGTGTCGAGCACGTTTTTGATTATAACGTCGCCGATTTTCGCACTATCCTCGGCTACGGCGGAGTTTAGCGCACGCATTACCTCGAAAATAAGCTCCTTTGGAATGGGTTCTGAGGTTTTTACCGGAAGAATCAAGCCGCCCTCCGTTCTAACCGTGCTCGTCACGGTTCTTGTCGGGTGGGTACATTCAGCCTCGGCGTAAACGAGTCCTCTTTTGCAGGTGTGGCCGCTGATTTTCGTTATCGCACCGCTCTCATCAAGCTCCACGCGTACTTCACAGCCCTTCGGGCACACTATACAGGTAAGTATTCTTTCCATAATCAACCCTCCACCGAAAGCGTAAGCGTTTGCCCGTCAGCGTCGCGGATGATCTGCGCCCCAAGGGTCAGGACCTCCATTTCGCCCGGAGCGAGCTTCGGCTTCTTTTTATCGTATACGACCTTATCACCGAGTCTTACTACTACGCGCTTATCGCGGAAAACGTCGGACACGCGGAAGTAAACCTTAGTATCCTGCGCCGCCGTAATAATCTGCGGAACGGTATATCTGACACGCCCGTCGGTACGGAGTCTGACGCCGACCTCGCTACGAGTGCCGCACCTTACGAACTCGGCAGCAGCCTTACCCGCGATAACCGCCTCCTCGGACACGTAGTCGACGAGGTCGTGAACGTGAAGCACGTTCCCGCAAGCGAAAATTCCGGGAATTTCAGTCTGTCTGTTCTCGTCAACGACGGCACCGCCCGTCACGCCGTCAAGTCTTATTCCCGCAGATTTGGTAAGCTCGTTTTCGGGTATAAGACCGCAGGAAAGCAGGAGCGTATCGCACGGAATGTACTCATAAGTTTCCTTTATAGGTCTTCTTCTCTCGTCAACGGCGGCTACCGTAACGCCCTCAAGTCTTTCTTTTCCGTGAACCTCGACTACCGTATGGCTCAATTTAAGCGGAATACCAAAGTCGTTAAGGCACTGCTCGATATTGCGCGCAAGACCGCCCGAATAGGGCATAAGCTCAAGCACCGCACGCACGGTAGCACCCTCAAGCGTCATTCGCCTTGCCATTATAAGACCGATATCACCCGAGCCGAGTATTACGACCTCGCGCCCCGGCATATAGCCCTTCATATTTACGTATTTCTGCGCCGTACCCGCGGTATATATTCCCGACGGGCGAGTTCCCGCGATATTAAGCGCGCCCTTGGGACGCTCGCGACAGCCCATCGCCAAAATCACAGCGCCCGCGCTTATCTCGAAAATACCAAGCTCTCGATTCATCGCGCTGACCACGCGCCCCTCGGATATTCCGACCACCATCGTGTTGAGCATACAGGGGATATTGCGCTTTTGCACCTCAACCTTATATCTTGCGGCGTATTCGGGGCCGGTAAGCTCCTCGCCGAAGCGGTGAAGACCGAAGCCGTTATGAATACACTGCTTGAGAATACCGCCGAGCGAGCCCTCTCGCTCAAGTATCAAAACGTCGGTAATTCCGCTGTCGTAGGCGGCAACAGCCGCCGCCATTCCCGCAGGACCGCCGCCGATAATTACGACGTCAGCCTTCATTTTAACGCTCATAGTCAGCCTCCTTGGTTTTTCCCGCGTTTATATAAGAATCGCCGCCGAATTTGGTTACAGCCTCGTAGGGTATACCGAGCTCGCGGCTGAGAAGCTCTACGATATACGGAGTACAGAAGCCGCCCTGACAGCGTCCCATACTCGCTCTCGTTCTTCTCTTTACGCCGTCGACGTCAGAGGGCTTCGGATTCGTGCGTATTGCCTCGAGAATTTCACCCTCGCTCACCGTTTCGCAACGGCAGATAACGTGGGCGTACTCGGGATTTTTTGCAATAATTTCATTTTTGGTATCGACGTCTGCCTCGCGGAAATAGTGCATCGGACGTCTGTTGGGATTGAAATCGGATTTCGCTTCAAGCGTCAAGCCGTCCTCGGAAAGAAGCTGTGCCGCATATTCGGCAATCGCGGGTGCGGAGGAAAGACCGGGGCTCTCTATACCGCCGAGATTCATAAATCCGTCCTTAATATTTATAATAAAATCGCCCGTATCGCCGGTTGCGCGAAGTCCCGAAAACTGCGTTATAACCGCGCGAGTGGGGATATTCTTGACCTGCTCGTTTGCAAGCGCCAAAAGCTTTTCAAGTCCCGCCGTCGTGGTCGCGGTATCCTCCTTATCGTCTATATCCTCTGCCGTCGGGCCGAGCAAAAGGTTGCCGTCAACCGTCGGGGTTACCAAAACGCCCTTACCCATTTTGGAAGGACAGCGGAATATAGTGTGAGAAACATGTCCGCCGCACTCGCGGTCGAGCAGCACGTATTCGCCGCGCCGCGCACGCACGGTAAATCCGCCCGCGCCGCCAAGGTCGGCAATTTTATCCGAATAAAGACCCGCGGCGTTGATTACGTACTTAGCAAGCACCTCGTCGCCTGCGGCAGATATTATTTTATATCCGTTCTCCGTTTTTTCGATTTTTACGACCTCAAAGCGCGTTTTAAGCTCTGCGCCGTTATCCATAGCGTTTCCGAGCGCCGCCATACAAAGCTCGTACGGACAAATAATCGCACCCGTCGGAGCGTAAAGAGCCGCGGTAACGCCGTCACCGAGGTTAGACTCAAGTCGGCGAAGCTCCTCGCCGGAAACTATCGAAAGCCCTTCTACGCCGTTTCTGCGCCCTCTTTCAAGAAGCTCCGAAAGCGTCCTCTCATCCTCTTCGCCGAAGCCGACTACGAGCGAGCCGCATCTGTTATATTTAACGCCAAGCTCCCGCGCCACCGACTCCATCATAACAGAGCCTCGCACGTTCATTTTTGCCTTCAGCGAGCCTTCCTTGGCATCGAAGCCCGCGTGCACGATTGCGCTGTTCGCGCGCGTCGCACCCATTCCCACGTCACCCATCCGCTCAAGAACACAAACGTCAAGCTCGTATTTCGCAAGCTCGCGTGCAACGAGTGCGCCAACGACTCCGGCGCCTATTACGGCAACATCAAACATTTTCTATCTCCTTACATAACAGTAAAATCACGTTTTTCGTACTACTCCCCAAATCACAAGATTTGCGATTCATACTAAATTATACACCGCTTTTGTCACGATGTATTTACATTTTCTTAAAGTTTTTTTGCAAAATCGTAAATTATTCAACCCTAACGGATTTATTTTGCACCGAGATATATCAGCAGCACGCTGATATCCGCAGGATTTACTCCGCTGATGCGGCACGCCTGACCTATGCTTCGCGGGCGTATCTTATCAAGCTTTTCCATAGCCTCAAGCCGAAGCCCTCTTATCGTCTTATAGTCAATATCGTCGGGAATGAGCTTCATATCAAGGCGTCTGTGCCGCTCTGCCTCGGCAAGCTCACGCTTTATATAGCCGTCGTACTTTATAAGTATCTGCGCGCTTTGCCATACCGAGCGTGCAAGGACGGGTCTGTCCTTGTCAATCGGCGCGAGCGCTTCGTAAGAAATTTCGGGTCTTCGCAAAAGCTCGGCAAGCTTTATGCCGGTCGTGATTTGACTCGACCCAAGCGACTCAAGAAGCGGATTTGCCACGGTGGGTGACACGGTCGTATCGTTAAGCCTTTTGCACTCAGCCTCTATTCTTTCTCTCTTTTCAAGGAAGCGGCGATATCTTTGCTCGGAAATGAGTCCTATTTTATAGCCTATATCGGTAAGGCGCGTATCCGCGTTATCCTGACGCAAGAGAAGTCTGTATTCGCTCCTTGAGGTCATCATTCTGTACGGCTCTCTCGTGCCCTTGGTGACGAGGTCGTCGATAAGCGTACCGATATACGAGCTGTCACGGGAGAGAACCATAGGCTCGCGCGAAAGCTCGGCGAGCGCGGCGTTTATACCCGCGACGAGTCCTTGTGCCGCCGCTTCCTCGTAGCCCGACGTACCGTTGAACTGTCCCGCGCCGTAAAGTCCCGAAACAGCCTTGAATTCAAGCGTCGGAAGCATCTGAGTCGGCTCGGCGCAATCGTATTCTATCGCGTATGCGTAGCGCATAATTTCGGCGTTTTCAAAACCCTCGAGCGACCGAAGCATATCGTACTGCACGTCGATCGGCATAGACGAGGAAAAGCCCTGTATATACATTTCGTCGGTGTCGGTGCCGCACGGCTCAACGAAGAGCTGATGGCGCGGCTTGTCCGCAAAGCGCACGAGCTTGGTTTCAATAGACGGACAGTATCTCGGTCCGGTGCCGCTGATATTGCCCGAATACATCGCGCATCTGTCAAGGTTTCCGAGTATCACCGAATGAGTTTTTTCGTTGGTATAGACTATATGACACGGTACCGCGCGACAAGCCTCGTCGCCAAGCGCCTCGGTCCTTGCGGAAAACGGCACGGCGTCAGCCTCGCCCTCCTGCAATTCAAGCCGTGAGAGGTCAATCGAGCGGCGGTGAACTCTTGCCGGCGTTCCGGTTTTGAAGCG
>JAZNFU010000301.1:0-5234 GCA_045576135.1 Eubacteriales bacterium | reverse complement strand
TCAGACTATCCTTCAGTACATATTTTTCTACGTCGGACTTGCAAACACGAGCGGCGTTAAGGGTACTATACTTACCGGCTCGTCGACCTTTTTTGCAATTCTCGTGTCTTCTCTGATTTTTCGAATAGAGAAATTGAATTTGAAGAAAATAGTCGCCTGTGCACTCGGACTTTTCGGCATCGTCGTTATAAACCTCAACGGTCTTACGCTATCTCTCGATCTGCTCGGCGACGGCTTCTGCGTGCTTTCGGCGGTTTCGCTTGCGGTATCCTCGACGCTTATCAAGATTTATTCCAAGGACGAGGACCCCGTCACGATAAGCGGATATCAGTTTATACTCGGCGGTGCGGTGATGGTGATTATCGGACTTTGCTTTGGCGGTAAAATAGACCTTTCGAGCGGCGGCGGTGTTGCGGTGCTCGTATATCTTTCCTTCCTTTCGGCTATCGCGTATTCTCTTTGGGGAATGCTTCTTAAATATAACCCCGTATCAAAGGTTACTATTTTCAGCTTCACAACCCCCATCTTCGGTGTCGTTCTCACGAAGCTTCTCATTACCGAGCAAAGCAATACGGGCGTTATAAATCTTATTGCGGCTCTTTTGCTCGTGTGCGTGGGTATACTTATCCTGAACTACCAGCCAAAGCCTAAAAGCAAACTTTAAGTAAACTTTGGTTTGAAAATTCGCCTTGTTTGTGAGAAAATTTATAACTAAAAGCCTCGGAGCGTTATCTGCTACGAGGCTTCATATTTGGTTTAAAGCATCACTTGAATTTTGGCTTAAAGCACCTTTACGATGTACGCCGCGATGGTCTTGACGAATTCAACGAACTTGTCGCATTCGATATGCTCGTCGGGCTGATGCGCACCGCCGTAAAGTGTGAAATCTCTGCCACCGCCGTAGGCAAAGGCACACTCACCGCCGAATTTTCCGATAACCGAAAGGTCGGAGAGACAGGAACCGCAAACTTCGGGACGGTGTCCGACAGCTTCCTCCATAGCGTCACAGAAATCAACTATTGCGGGCGAATCCGCCTCGCAGGAAACGTAGTGGAAGAATCTCGTGTGCGGCTTGAAGCCGTCGCCGATAAGACCGAGAGGCTCAAGACGCTCGGCAAGTATCTTCTCAAATCTCGGGAATTCCTCGCCGTATATGTATTCTCTGGTTTTGTCGGTATAGTAGGTAAAATGAATCTCGCCGCGGCCGAGGTCCATTCCCGCATTTCCCGCCTTTACACCCATATAGCGAAGCGAGGTTGACGGAATATTGGTATTACAGTAGAAGCGGTTTTCTGAAAGCTCCTTCTGTCTGCGAGCCTTGAACTCCTCCATAACCTCAAGAACTACCGGGATACCTCTTGCGGCATAGAGTGCGCTGTTGGCGATATCTTTGGTATGGAAGAAATACTTAGCCTCCTGACCGCCCGATGCACAGTTCCAAATCTGATTTTGTCTGCCGTCCATATTAACGACTCTGTTGCAGGGGTATTTGAGCGAGTTTGCCAAAGCTCCGTGCGAGCCGCCGAACTCCTCGTCGCAATACGCGCCGAACAGAAGGTTACGCTTCGGCTCAAAGCCCTCGTCCTTCAAAAGCTTTATAAGGAACAGCGCGGTTGCCAAGGCGTACTTGTCGTCACAAGCACCGCGACCCCAAATTCTTCCGTCACGAACCTCGCCCGAAAGCGGTTCGAAGCTCCAGTTTGCTCTGTCGCCGATAAGAACGGTGTCGAGGTGACCCATTATCATAAGCTCGTCAACGTCCTCTTTTCCGCGCCAGCGTGCAGTCACGTTGTATCTGTTTTCAAGATTTCTTCCCGGCATATAATCGGGGTGATTTTCAAAATCGGGCAAATCGATAGGACGGTACAAATCGCTCTCAAGTCCCAAATTACAGCACAGCTTATGTACGTGCTCCGCAAGCTCTTGCTCATTTCCGTGAGTAGTGAAATTCTCGGAATTGATTCTGATAAGCGAGCCGAGAAGCTCGAAAAGCTCGTCCTTTCTTTCGTCGATAAGCTCACAAATGCGTTTGATATCCATATTAAAATCTTCCTTTTATAATTTATTCACGCTGTTCGTATGTCGCAAGCAACGCGCGATTGATTCCGCGCACCCTTGTCACGAGGGTATTATATCATATTCCTTGGAGTAAAGCAAGGTGTATAACGAAAATATCTTGAATTTTATCGCGGGGCGGCGTTTTATATAGAGGCCTTTGCGCGTGCCCTGCGTACAAGCTCAACCGTAAGGAGCACCGCCGCGTAAAGCGCCGTGTAAATCGGGGCTATAACCCAAGCGGTGAAGGGGGTGTTGGAGAGTGCCGGTGAAACCATATAGAACGGATTCGAGTATCCGAGAACGCACATAAGAAACGCGCCGTAGGAGAAATAGCACGCAAAGCCGAATAAGGTACAGTACCACTTTTTGTAGGTTATATCTACGTATTTGAACATCAGCATAAGAATTACGAGTATTGCGGATGCCGTGTGGTGTGCCATTCCGAGTATCGTCGGCGGATACAGAAAAGACGGATTCTGACCGATAAAATCAGAGTAAAACGTAACGATAGAGCCGCCGACGAGCGCTATCATCCATATAAAATGAAGAACGACGTTGTTCTTTTTGCCAAGCAGAACGGCAAGCGACAAAACGTAGCTCGACGTGCTACAGAAGCTGTCGGTTAAAAGCTTCTTCCAATTTGGCACGTCCCCCTCGAAAACGAGCGCGAGTCGGTTTGCAAATATTATCGCAAACAGCACCAAAGCGGCTAATTTTATTACTATCGTCTGCGACTTTTCACACCGCGCATATTTCTTAGAGAAGAAGATAGCCGCAAATGCGATGGTAAGACACACCGCGATATAGATTAAATGCTCCTTGCCGAAAACCTGTGGATTCATAAAACGTTCTTCTTTCGATTTATCCTTGAGTACTACGTTAATTATATCATTATTTGCTCGGTTGTCAAGAGGGGAGTGTGTTGATATCCACCGGGCATTACCGCTTCTTTTTCGTCGGACAGGAATCAAAACGCTTCAGATAAAGGCGGTAAAAATTGCTGTAATTGTCGTATCCGACCTTTGCCGCGGCAACGGTGGGTGGCACGCCCTCGCTGATAAGCTTGTTTGCAAGAGCGAGCTTTTTTTGCAGTATATATTGCTTTGGCGAAATCTTCATTTTTTCCTCAAATTGATGGCAAAACGAGGATTTTGAGCGCAGGGTGTACTGCGCGAGGTCGTCAAGCAGAATTTTTTCGTGCAAATGCCCGTCGATGTAGCGAAACGCCTTTTGCAAAAACTCGTCAACCTCCGTTTTTTCGGTGGTGTCCGGCATTTTCAGCGCATCGTAAAAGGTCTGCACCATAAGGCTCAAAAGCAGGGGAGCGTAGAATTCGGGTGAATTTTTCTGACATATTTCCTTGAATTTTTCTATGCGGTACGAGTCAATCTCCGCATCGATTCCGCCCTTTGAAAAATGAGCTTGCAACACGTCGGGTATTACGTCCTTTCCAAATCGCGCGGTCACTCTGCGATAGCTGCCGCCCTCGTTTGCCGTCACCGAGTGATAAAAAAGTGGCGGGATCAGTATCATTTGGTTCTTTTTGAGTCGGTAAGCACATCCCTCTAACGTAACCGTGATATCTCCCTCGTCTACCGCAATCATTTCAAACCGTGCGTGACAATGGCTCTCCCACAAAATCGGATGCTCAATCTCGCTTTCGACGTATTCTATATCGAACTCGCTCCTCATAAACTCGCACTTCACAAGCTCACCTCCGTTCTACTACGCTTATTTTAGCACCTGTTTGCAAGAAAAGCAATATAAATTGCAAAAATAATTATATACATATCCTTTATTTAGCATTATAATTAAGTCGTACAGTATATATTGAAGGGTGTTATCGAATGATAGAGCGAGCGATACGAATAGGAGAAAGAGAGATATGCAACCGCGTGGTATTACAGCCGATGGAGGGGTGCGATTGCGAATACGACGGCGCGCCGAGCAAATTGACCGTTAAAAAATATATGCGGGCGGCAAGGAGCTGCGGCGGTGTAGTATGGTTTGAAGCGAACGCCGTTTGTCCGGAGGGAAGAACGAATCCTCGACAGATGATGCTTACGCGAGAAAATTTGCCTGCATTTAAAAAACTTTTGGCGAGTATGCGGGAAATCGCGGAAAATGAGTGCGGAATAAAACAAATTTTCATTCTCCAGCTCACCCATTCTGGTAGGCAGAGCATCACCCCGATGATTGCGTACCGCAACCCCGTATACGAGGCGAAAAGACCGGTCAGCGACGGCAATATCGTGAGTGACGAATATTTGGATACGCTTGCGGACAGGTATGCCGAATCGGCTAGTCTTGCAATAGAGGCGGGCTTTGACGGCGTTGACGTAAAGTGCTGTCACGGCTATCTTTTTCAGGAGCTTCTTTCGGCATTTGGGCGTGTGGGTCGCTACGGCGGTAGCTTTGAAAATAGGACGCGGCTTTATCTTGAGTGCCTCCGCGCTGTGAAGGCGGTGATTCCAAAGGACGCGTTGCTTACCACCAGACTCAGCATTTCGGATATTGTGGGACGCCCGTACGGCTTTGGAACCGACGATGGCGGCGAGCTTGATTTTACCGAGCCTGACAGACTTATAGGTATGCTTATCGACGAAGGCTTGCAAATACTCAACGTTACCGTAGGAAATCCTTATCACAATCCGCACGTAAACCGACCGTACAGAAAGGGCGCTTACGAGCCGCCCGAATCAGCCGAGCTTGGACTTTCGCGCTTTGAGGTTATAGAAAAGCATATAAAAGAAAAATATCCCAAGCTGACGGTCGTCGGCTCGGGGCTCTCGTATTACAGAGAGAATCTTATCGAGCAATCCGAGCGACAGCTCTCTTCGGGAGTTTGCGACCTCGTCGGATACGGCAGAGGTTGGATTGCCTACCCCGAATTTTTCCGGGATTATTTACGCGGAGAATTTGATGCGAAAAAATGCTGTCTTGCTTGCTCAAGGTGCACCGAGCTTATGCGTGCAAAAATGGTATCGGGGTGTGCCGTGTTCAACGAATATTACAGAAATCTTTACAAGGGGATAAAGAGATGAAGGTAGCAATAGTTACGGGAATCGCGGGCGGAATAGGAAAAGCATCCGCTATTGCACTTGCGAAAATCGGATATAAAATCGTCGGAATGGGAAGAAAGTCCGAGCCTGATCTTTCCGGTCTTGAAAAGTACG
>JAZNFU010000300.1:0-4764 GCA_045576135.1 Eubacteriales bacterium | reverse complement strand
GACGAGGGGCAGATGTCGCGAACCGAGGCCATCATACTCTCAAGGACTAAACGAGAGCGCGAGCGTCCCGAAATAATCAACGGCTCAAGAAGAAAGCGAATCGCCTTAGGCTCTGGAACGCAGGTTGAGGACGTAAACAAGCTCTTGCGTCAGTTTGAGCAGATGAAGAAAATGATGAAGCAGTTTTCAAATATGGGCAAGCGGCGCGGCGGCTTCGGCGGCTTAAAGCTTCCCTTCTGTCACTAAATTAAACAACAAAAAATAAAAATAAAACACATTCATTTTGGAGGACAAAAAAATGGCAGTAAAAATCAGACTTAAAAGACTTGGAGCAAAGAAATCTCCCTTCTATCGCGTAGTCGTTGCAGACGAGAGATCTCCCCGCGATGGTAAGTTCATCGAGGAAATCGGTTACTACAACCCCCTCACCAACCCCGCTGATATCAAAATCGACGCTGAGAAGGCTACTAAGTGGCTTGACAACGGTGCTCAACCCACCGATACTGTAAGAGCGCTTCTTAAGAAAAGCGAAATTATCAAGTAATCATTACACTAAAACGGAAGGATTGTTTCTAAACTGAAACAGGTAGCACATATGGAGCTTAAGCAAGTACTCGCGGATATCGCTCGTGCCATCGTGGACAATCCCGACGCTGTTAGTGTAGAAGAAACTATTGACGGCGACGACGTTGAGCTTGTTCTCACCGTTCACGAGGACGATACGGGTATGGTTATCGGCCACCACGGAAGAATCGCAAAAGCCATAAGACAGGTTATGAAATCCGCTGCTAACACAGAGGGTAAGCACGTGACCGTGGAAATTAAATAAAATCAACCCCGGGTGTATTATTGCCCGGGGAGATTTTTTATACAAAATATCTAATTTCAGAGAAAAAAGAAATCGAGGCAGATATGCTTTTTTGTGCGTTTTGCCGTATGCTTTTTCGGAGGAGAGGATTATGAAAAAATATATTATGTCACTCGACCAAGGAACGACGAGCTCTCGCTGTATTCTTTTTGAGCCGGACGGTACTATTGCGTCGGTAGCACAGCGTGAATTTGCACAGATTTTTCCAAAGGAAAGCTACGTCGAGCACGACCCGATGGAGATTTGGTCTACCCAGATGAGCGTTGCGACGGAGGCACTTCTCAAAATAGGCGCGCGGTGGTGCGAGGTTTTCGGCATCGGAATCACTAATCAGCGTGAAACGACGGTAGTTTGGGACAGAGTGAGCGGCGAGCCTATCTACAACGCTATCGTTTGGCAATGCAGAAGAACCGCGGATTATTGCAAAGAGCTTTCGGAATCCGGGTATTCGGATATAATAAAAAGAAAAACCGGACTTATAATCGACCCTTACTTTTCGGCTACCAAGGTAAAATGGATTCTCGATAACGTCACGGGTGCGCGCGAGCGCGCAAATCGCGGTGAGCTTTGCTTTGGCACTATCGACAGCTGGCTTATTTGGAAGCTTACCGGTGGCGCGGCGCATAAAACCGACTATTCAAACGCATCGAGGACGATGCTTTACAATATAAACACGCTCGAGTGGGACGAGGAGCTTCTTTCGCTATTCGATATTCCCCGCTCTATGCTCCCCGAGGTTATGCCATCGGCTTCTGTTTTCGGTTATACCGACCCTACGCTTTTCGGTGAGAAAATCACGATAGGCGGTGTCGCAGGCGACCAGCAGGCCGCACTTTTCGGTCAATGTGCATTTTCCGAGGGAGAGCTGAAAAACACTTACGGCACGGGCGCATTTTTGCTTATGAACACGGGCAGCGTGCCTCATATAAGTGACGACGGCTTGCTCACCACGATAGCTTGGGGTATCGGCGACAAGGTTACCTATGCGGTGGAAGGCTCTGTATTCACCTGCGGCGCGGCTATTCAATGGCTTCGTGACGGACTTAAGCTTATAGAATCCGCACAGGACAGCGAGTATTACGCAAAAAAGGTGAAAGACAGCGGCGGCGTTATGGTCGTTCCCGCCTTTACGGGTCTTGGCGCGCCCTGGTGGGACCCATACGCAAGAGGTATGATAATCGGAATAACGAGAGCAACCAACAAATACCACCTGATAAGAGCAACGCTTGAGTCGCTCGCATATCAGGCGGCAGACGTCGTTGAGCTGATGGAAAAGACAGCCGGCATCAAGGTTTGCTCGCTAAACGTCGACGGCGGAGCTTCGGCTAATAACCTTTTGATGCAATTTCAGGCGGACATTCTCGGAATTCCGACGGTGCGCCCCGCTTGTATAGAAACCACGGCGCTCGGTGCGGCATACCTTTGCGGTCTTACGGTGGGGGTATACTCCGACACCGACGTTATCAAGGCTAACAAAAAATGCGAAACTACGTTTTCCCCCACAGCTGACGGCGAATGGAGAAAATCCAAAATGGAGCGTTGGCGCCGCGCTGTAAAGAGGAGTCTTGAGTGGGAGGAATAATCCGCATTCACTCCCCAAAGCCGCGAAAAGCTATTTAAAAAACGTAAAAATACCCATCGCTGAACAAACGAATTACCGAAAAAGGTGCAATCTGCAAGTTGACGCTTGTTATTGCCATTAATTTGCGCTTAATTTGCGCTTAATTTGCATTTTTGCTATTGACAAATATATAAAAAGGTGATAAAATAGTAGCGTTGCTGGTGTGGCTCAGTTGGTAGAGCAGTTGATTCGTAATCAACAGGTCACCGGTTCAAGTCCGGTCACCAGCTCCAACTATTAAAGAGAACCACTCGTGGTTCTCTTTTTCTTTAAGTCTTTGTTTTTGGTGCGCATATTTATTTGCTTCAGAAGTTCTTTAACGCCGAGGTCACGAGAGCACCGAAATTCTATAAACCACCGTACTATTGCAAAAGAGAGGACGCTTTATGGATTTATGCAATCTTTCGGTTATCCGCAAGCTTATGAACGAAGCGGGAATTACATTCCGCAAGGATTACGGACAGAACTTTCTTATAAACAGAATGATACCCGAGGAAATTGCGGAAAACTGCACCGACAGCGCGGAGAGCCTTATACTTGAAATAGGTCCCGGTGTCGGCTGTCTTACGAAGGAGCTTGCACTGCGTTACCGTAAGGTCGTTGCGGTTGAAATAGACAAAGGACTCATTCCGGTGCTCGCAAAAACGCTGTCGGAATTTGATAACGTAACCGTAATAAACGCCGATATTATGAATACGGATATCAAGGCGCTTATTGACGAGTATTCGTACGGTATGCCGGTTTCGGTATGCGCTAATCTTCCCTACTACATAACCACGCCTATACTTATGTATTTGCTTGAATCGGGCGTAAAATTTTCCTCTATAACCGTTATGGTGCAAAACGAGGTTGCCGCGAGGCTCGTAGCAAAGGCGGGTAGCTCGGATTACGGCGCTATTACCGCCGTGCTTGGCTATTACGGCGAGGCAAGACGGCTGTTTAAGGTTTCGGCTGGCTCTTTCATCCCCGCACCAAAGGTTGACAGCGCAGTTGTCAGAATAGATCTCTATGACACGCCTAAATATAAGCCGACGGATGAAAAGCTGTTCAGAAATCTTATAAAGGCGGCGTTCGAGATGAGAAGAAAAACGCTCGTAAATGCAATATCGGCAAAGCTGTCGCAAATTGACAAAGAAAGAGCCAAAGCGGCAATCGTAAGCCTTGGATTTTCCGAAACGGTGCGCGGCGAATGTCTTAGCACAGAGGATTTCGTGAAGCTTTCTGATATACTTAAGGAGGACTAAAAAATGGACCTGAGGCCGCTGATAAACGAGATAAGGAAATCGGTTGAAAAGCATTACCTCGGAAACGGACAGTACTGTCGCTTTCTTTGGGCAGATGCCGAGGGAAAAAGAAAGCTCGGAAATAACGAGTACGGCTGTGCGGATGCCGCAAACATTCTGTACACTATCGGAGATTTTCCGCGCGATGCCAAGATGCGTGAGGAATTTATAGAAAATCTTCGCAATTTTCAGCACGAAGACGGTACGTTTGACGAGAAATCGCATCACAAAATTCACTGCACCGCTCACTGTATAGCTGCACTTGAGCTTTTCGATGCTCTACCGAGAAATACGACGCTCGAAGGTCTTAACGAATACAAAACGAAGGACGGACTCATCTCTTTGCTTGAAGGCTTGGACTGGAACGTAAGGGTTTGGAGCGAAGCACACAAGGGCGCGGGAATATACGCCGCATTCGTCCTTACGGGCAATGCGAGCAAAGAGTGGCAGGATACCTATTTCGATTGGCTCACCGAGCATACCGACAAAAAGTACGGTATGAGCTACGAGGGCGAAATTGACAAAGGCGGAGCGCTTTTTGCTGCACATCTTAACGGTTGGTTTCATTACCTTTTCAATTTCGCTTTTGCAAGACGTCCTATTCCGGAGGCAAAGAGGCTTGTAGATTCCTGCATCGCTATGTACGGTGACGAGAGCAAAAATTTAGATTACTTTGGAAAGAGCGCAGGCTTTGCGGAAATAGATTGGGTATATGCACTTAACCGTGCCGCAAGGCAGGAGGGTTACAGAGTTGAGGAAGCCAAGGCTTGCCTTCGTGACTTTGCAAAATTCTATATTGACAACCTTAACAAAAACGATTTCGAGCATAATGAAAGATGGAATGATTTACATATGCTCTTTGGCACGGTCTGCGCTCTTGCAGAGCTTCAGGCGGCGCTTCCGGGTGAAATTATTACCGATTATCCCTTGAAGCTCGTGCTTGACAGACGCCCATTTATATAACTCATTTTCCTTTTAATTTGATAAAAAAC
>JAZNFU010000299.1:0-5498 GCA_045576135.1 Eubacteriales bacterium | reverse complement strand
CCCGCTTCGTTCAACCTAAGCGAGAGTTTTTATTTTAGAACATTCCGTTAATCTCGGCGACGGTTTTGCGTACGAGCAAATCGCCGCCCTCGTGGCCTGTCACGCCGCTTGAAACATAGGCTGAATAGTGGCTTCCGCGCTCCGCCTTTTCGGTGGGAAGGTAGCCCGCACAGCCGCCCGCAAGCTGAATAAGGAAGGTCTGGCTCGCCTTGCTTCTTGCGCGTATTTGGTTTCCGTAGTCGAGGAAAAGCTCGTAGGGGTTAGATGCAAATGCAATACTACCAAGCTTCAAAACGTGTACCTCAATCGGAACGACGTCAACCGTTTCCTGCAGCCTATATCTCATAATCGTTCCCGCGTGGACGTGCATTGCGGCAGTTTCCTTGAAGGTAAGCGGCTTATCGCCGATTTCCTTAGCAAACTCTTTGATAGCACGGGTAGCTTTCTCGGTTTGCTCCGGGGTAACACGGCGCAGGGGTGTATCAAGCGTAATGTTTTTATGTATAAGCTCGGTTTCGGATACGTAATCGCCCTCGGCTATATCCTCGTATGCGTATACTATTTCACTCGTTATACGCTTTGCGACAAGCTCACAGCCCTTGATATCAAACATAGACGGGTCAGCCTTGCGTACCGTTACGTTGCTTCTGATAATGTTGGGGTCGTCTATCGGAGTTTCAGGCTCAACCCAACGTATCATATCGCGAGGACACTGGTCACCCGCGGGCGCAACGAGTCCGAGAAGATTTATATTCTCACCGTAAAGCTTGCGTAGATTTCTCTTTACCTTACCGAAATAGTCGGAGGAAATAAAGCTTCTGTGCTCAAGCACCTGGGCAGGACAGGATACGTTTGCCACGACACCTGTCAAATTCTTTTCTGCATCAAAGGTATAAAGAAGCTCAATACCGCTGTCGTTTCCGCCCTCAAGCTCGGTGAAGGTAGCCGTATCGGTATCGCCCCACATTTTCGCAGAGCCGTCCGAGTAGCATACACGTCTGTTCATACCTACGGCAGCTCTGCCGAAGCCGGCGGCGTAGCAGCCCTCGCTTCTTGAATACCAAGCGGTCTTGATTGCCTTCGCAATTCTCTCGGCAAGGAATTCCGCGGCAGCCTCGCCTGCCAAAAGATCACTTCCTTTGTAAGAAACGAGTGCTTCGTACTTTGCATTCGGCATAAGCTCGGCAAGAACACTCAAGGACGAGCCTGCCGTTATAGCATCGCAACGACCCAAAAAGCTCAAGGATGTATGCGTATGTATAGCGCTTACTATAATTTTATCGGAGGGTATATCCTTCTCACCCGAAAGCTTCCCTCTTACTCTTTCTATAAACTCTTTACCTACGCCAACGAGGTCGCAGGCGCAGAAAATAACCGAGTCGCCGCCGCACTCAATTGCCAAAGCCGTAACGGATATAGGCGTTTCCACCTCGTCGCTTATTCTTTCAAAAAACTGACCTGCAAGATTTACCTTTTTGCCTTCGGGAACGATGCTCTCCTCGCCCCAGCCTATTTTAATTTTTTCCATAAATATTTAAACCCTTTCGTGATAATATATTCTTTTAAATCTCGTCCAAATAGGAATTTCGACAGCCGTAACGACGAGCACGGCGCCGATACAAATCACAACGGCAACGAGAGCCGCGTGCCAGCTGTAATTATCCGCAATCCAGCTCATAAGTCCGCTCGCTACCACGTTTCCGAGCGCCGCGGCGCAATTAATAAATCCCGCAACGGTAGCGCCCTTGCCCCATTTGTTGAACTTAACGTTAACGAGAGAGCCTACGAAGAAGGCCACCGTGCTCGCTCCGAGAGTAACCGCCGCCATTGCGCCGATAATCAGCCAATAGCTCACCCGCCCGAGCAAAAGCGTAACGATGCCCGCCGGCAAAACAGAGGCGAATATAATCGCCGCCACAACCATTTCATTCCTTGGTTTTATTGCTATCGCGCTGCTGCAAAGCGGTCCTACTACGTTACAAAACAGCGGTATCAGGGATATCAAGGTAGAGGTCGCGGGAGTTAAGCTGTCATACGCCGATTTTACAACCGAGGGCATCATACTCGGCATATAACCTATGATACCTCGCAAAACGCAAATTATAAGAACGAGAATTAGTCCCGACGAGGCGACGAGTGGCATCATCGAAAGCTTTGGCGAGGTGCTCGTTACTATTTCGGCTATCCGTTTATCACTTTCGCTGCCATCCGTCAAATGCAGATTTTTTATAAAGTCACCCGAAGCAAGTATAATTACTATCCAAACGATGCTAAACAAAATCAGCACCGCCGACGATACCACGAAGCTCATCTGCCAGCTTGGAACGACAGCCACCAAAACATAGCTGAGCATAACCGATATCGGAGTCGATAGCGTCAGAATTATCATAGCAAGCGTAATCATTCGCTCGGGAAACAGAGCTGATACGATTTTAAAGACCGCAGGATATACGCCAAATTGCAAAAATGCATTAACCGTCCAAATTACGAACGTCAGAGCGTAGTTTTCATAACAGAAAAATATAAGTCCGCTTGAAACACCCGAGCTTATAAGCCCGATAAGAACGAGCCGCTCCGGATGCCATCTGTCAGCTATAATTCCACCGAAAAACTGTGATATTGCGTACGCAAGCCAAAACGCCGAATTTATAAGTCCGGTTTGGAAATTCGTCATATACCCCTCGTCGACTATAAACACCATAGCCGAGGAAAAGCAATATTTCGTCATTCCTATCAAGGAAAACAAGGCGATAAGCGCCGCAAAAATCAGAACGCCCGTATGCTTTTTCATTTCATTTTTTTCTTTCATACCGTCATAACACGGGATGGCGGATTTACCGCTATCTCTTAAATAACCTCAATTCCGAGTATATTGCAAAGATTTTCTATAAGCTCTCTTTGGTCGCCGTACGCGATTATATAGTGCTGACACATAACCTTGTCGGCAAAATCGGCAACGTCGTCAAGCTCGATTTCAAGACCGGGAAGCTGGGGTGCGGGCTGAGTCCAGCCTGCCTCTTCCCATTTTGGCGGAGTTTTACCGAAGCCGTTTACCATATGCATATAGTATTCACCGTCAATAGCGGTAAGGCGGCACATAGTAAGCTCGCCACCCTTTACACGCGACACGTTGAGTATACCCTCGGAAAGCTCGCCGAAGGCTGCGGGCATAACGGTTACCTCGCCGTCAACAACAGCCGCGGGAACGTAGTCGGGAACGCCCGCAAGAACGCTGTTTTCAAAGAACTCGTAGAACTCAAGATAGGGCGCCGCCTGTCCGGTAAGCGCTTTAACCATAAGCTGCGTTACGTTACCGAGCGAGTCGTTTTCGGGAATGGTGAGAAGTCCCGCCTCGTCGGCAAGGAGCATAAAGATGGGTGCGGGCGGGAAACCGCAAAGCTTCTTCATTCCGTCCACGTCCTTAAGAGAGATAGCGCCGTATCCGCGCTCGTCGCAAATAGACTTAGCCGCAAGATAATAGCCCGCCGCCATTTCCATACTCTCTCTTTTCGCAGGCTTCAGGAATTTCCACTTGGACATACACTTATCTATTACCTCTGCCTTTTGAGCGGGGGTGATTTTTTCATATCTTTGCACAAGCTCGAGCATCTCGAAGGTTTCAATCTCCGGACCTACTACGCGCTTGAGGGAGGGGCCGTCCGCTTGAGTACCGTAGAGGTTCATATCTCTGTATCCCGCCATACCAACTCTTGCGTGGCGAAGCTCGGCAGCAGCAGCCGCGGCTCTTGCATATGCGGCAACCTTGCCCGCACCCGAAGGCTTACCTATTATATCGTAGACGTATTTGAACGTATAGCCGAGATCGTAGAAGGTCTTTCTTATTGCGGTAGTTCCCGCCTGGTCAGCGGTGGTAACCAATCTGCCGTCGGATTCTATCCAACCGCAAAGTCCCCAAAGAGCCATCGGCTTCTCTCTGAAATGCTCGGTAACCTTCACTACCGCGTGGGTGGGAATCCAACCCGCTATACATACGACGAGCATATCAAAATCCTTACCACGAAGCGCATCAACGGCTCGTTTTATATCCTTTTCAGCGTAGTCGTCGGTTATCGGGTATACCTCGATAAGCTCAAGTCCGCGCTCGCGAAGCTCACGCGCCGCGCCCTCGCACTTTCTGACAATAATGTCGATAGGCGTATTAACCTCGCCAAATCCGAGAAACGCCGCTTTTACTTTTTTCATATTTTATCTCCTTATAAAAATAAATTATCTTACAGCTACATTATAAATTGTGCCGTCAAGAAAATCAATACGGAACATAACGAAAAATTTTTCGAAAATAAAACAAAATTTTCGTCCCCCATTGCACAAAGGGACGAAATAATGTATAATGAACTAAAAAAGATAGGAGAATCGGGTCGTGACGCTTACCGAGCTTGCAAAACTTGCACACGTTTCAACCTCGACCGCCTCTAAGGCTTTTGCTCTTAGCCCCGAGGTGAACGAAGAAACGAGAAATATGATATTCGACGTTGCCAAGGCAAACGGCTGCTTCAAAAAATTCTATCGCTCGGAGCATCCGGGACTTTTTTTCGCCATAATCTGTCCGGAATTCGAGAGCACTTATTATTCCGCATTCATCGCCGAGATGCAAAAATATCTCTCAAAATACAACTCCGAGGTTGCGGTAGCTTCTACCGGATTTGACGGAAAAACAGAGCAAAGATTGATAGAATACTATCAGCGCTACCACACGGCTGACGGTATAATTTTAATAAACGGTTACACGGCGCTCACCCATAAAAGCGAAATACCGATAGCTACGGTAAATTGCCATTTAAGCTGTAAGGGCTGCATTGACGTAAACATTAATTCACAAAAATCGATGAATCAGATGATAAAGCAGTGGGTGGATGCCGGAATTCGCGATATAGGCTTTATCGGAGATTGCTACACTAACGAACGACTAAAGTATCTAACGTCGGCTATTGAAAACGCCGGTCTTCCGATAACCGAGGAGTTTTTCGTAACCGCTCCGGAAAGATTTGAGCAATGCGGATATCTCGGTGCAAAGGAGCTTATGTTGCGCGGCAAGCTGCCGCGCGCCCTGCTTTGCGCTTACGACAGAGTTGCGCTCGGCGTTATGAAAGCGTTTTCCGAGTGCGGAGTAAAAATCCCCGAAGACGTAGCAATATTCAGCGTAGACGACGCGCCGTTTGCGCAGTACACTACCCCATCAATTACGTCGATAAGCGACAAGGTCGACGAGGTTTGCCGCAGAATAGCAATCTCACTGATGGCGAAAATCAAAGGCTTACCGTACGAAGCCGAGATAGAGTCGGAGTGCGAATTAAAGCTCAGAGAGTCTTCTAAGATATAAAATACAGCCGATGTGTCCTCGCGGTACATCGGCTGTATTTTTTACTGAGTATCTTGCGACGGCGTCATTGAAATTTGAATTTTTAATATCCTTTATTTCAAATCCTCAAAATAGCAATGGTAGTCTATGGCAAGGCTGCTATCGGGGAAAAGATAAC
>JAZNFU010000298.1:0-4131 GCA_045576135.1 Eubacteriales bacterium | reverse complement strand
TAATTTGTATCATCACAAGTATAGAACAAGTAATCGTTTTTATTTGCGATTTTACTCAAACCACTATGAACCTCTATCACGGATGTAAGACCATAAGTGGCAAGTCTTGCCTTTACATCTATAGATGAATGATTTACAATCTCTACGACTCTAAAGCATCTCATAAATGCACCGGGTTCTATATGCTCAACACAATCGGGAATAGTTATACTCATAATGCAGTCTTTGTAATAAAATGCATAGCGATATATAACATAATTCTCGCCGTTGTAGCTCTCGGGCAGCTTAATCACTTTATCGGCACCTAAATACCCTATGAGATAATTTGTACCATTTAAAGTTATGAATCGATAATTGTCCACGTCCACCATCTTGCTATCATCACTATGTACCTCTTTAGCGTAATATGCCACCCCACCATAGTCGTGCGAACCGGCTGTTATTTCAAGAGAAGATTTATTTATAACCTCTGCAAGCTTATAACAATTGTAGAACGCATCGAAATCTATACTTGCTACGTTGTTTCCGATAGTCACACTTGTGAGCGTATAGCATTGATAAAACGCTTGACATCCAATGCTTATCACACTATCCGGGATGACTACACTTGTTATTGTGTTACGGCTGCCCAACACATAATCATCATTTGCAAAAGCTAAATCGTTTATAGCTTTTACTGGCAAATTGTTATAGGTATCGGGAATTAAAATGTCATTGTCGGTACAAGATCCTATACCGCTGACTATATAGTAGTTTCTATCTGCAGAAAGTGTGTACACAAGTCCTTCGCTCGTTTTTTGTTTATGACAAACAGTACACACCCTGTTTTCATAATTATGCTCACCACTGGCTTTGATTTCTTCGTATGTAGTATAATCGCAATTCTCACAAGTTTCGTATGCACTCCAACCGATTTCGGTGCAAGTGGGGGCTTTTGCACCGTGAAATACCTTTGAGTGACCGTTTGTAGGAATTGTTGCGGTTTGTGTATAATCGCATTTACTACATTTTACCGTCGAATATCCATCCTCAGTACAGCTCGCTTGTTTCCACTCTATCACACTCAAGGCGTGCTCGCAATTTTCGTTAGAATTTCCAAGCGCCTCATCCACCGCCGCCTTGAGTTGCTCGTAGCTCATAGCACCAACCGTTTTCGAGGTAATAACGCCGCGAGCGTCAAGAATGAGTGTCATAGGGTACGAGCCCTTGCCGCCGAGCGCAGTATAATAGGTATCGGCTTGTGAGCCTGCGATTTGCGTATCGGTAACAAACAGCATATTTGAATTCGGGTAGTTTTGCGCGATATACTCACTGGGTGCTACGTCGCCGTTCCAGCTCGTATGTATGGTTACAACCACGACCTCGTCTGTCGAGTACTCCGATGCAACCACGTCAAAATGCGGAAGCTCCTGCTTGCAGGGGGCGCACCAAGTACCCCAGAAATTAAGAACTACGACTTTTCCCCGGAGCTCCGAGATATCGAGCTTACCTGTACCACACCCCTCAATGTACGAAAGCTCGGCTGTGGGGCATGTGTTTCCGACACGGTTGCCGGTTGGTATTTTATCATTTTCGTTTTCTTTATCATCCGAATTGTCTGCTACGTCACCGCAAATCAGGCATACAGAATTTACATAATCATGACCAAGTGCTTCCTTTTTATCCACGTACACACTATAACCGCATAAGCCACAAATCGTATAGCTTTCGTAGCCAATTTCGGTACAGGTGGGCTCCTTTTTGTTATAAATCTCCAGCTGATGCGTACAAGTTTGACCCGGAGTATCGCCCGTCATTCCACTTGTATCGCACGCAGAAAAAAGCGAAACAAGGACTGCGCAAAATATAAACAACGAAAAAATCTTTAATCTGTTTTTCATTTTTCTTACCTTCTTATTTGTTTTTCGATACGAATACTCATATCGCACGAACGCAAGCTGTTAAATAGGTTCGTTAGATACATTTTAGCACAGCACAGCAGAAAATGCAATATTTTTTAAAAAAATGAATGTTTTGTTTGTCAAACGATGTCAAACAATTAAACAATTAAAAACAAAATAATTGACTTTTTTAAATAGAAATGTTACAATATATTGTGTGTGGCACGGCGCGCACGAAAAAATGCTTTCGGGGGGGATTATGAGAAACGGTTTTGACGCGCTTTTCGGCAATGCGGCAGAAAAGCAAAGGCTTATAAGCTCCATATCCGACGGAACGCTCCCACACGCGCTTATGATAGTCGGTGACGAGGGGTCGGGAAAGAAGACTCTCGCACTTGAAATTGCTATGGCGCTTAACTGCGAGCAAAAGGACGATGTAGGCTCTCCGCTTCCCTGCCGCAGATGCAACACGTGTAGGCGTATCGCAGAGGGGAAATTCACCGACGTAAAAAGACTAAAAATTCCCGACGGACGCGCGACGATAGGTGTCGACGAGGTGCGCAGCTTTAAAGAGGATATGTACCTTTCGGCAACCGAGGCAAAATACAAGGTCTACATTTTTGAGGATGCCGAGTCGCTTACGGTGCAAGCGCAGAATGCGCTTCTTATCGCGCTTGAAGAACCGTTTTCAAACGTAATCAGCATTTTGCTCACGAAATCTCAGGACAAGATACTTTCGACTATAAAAAGCCGCACGCGGCAAATTGTTATGGAGCGTTTCTCTTTTGAGTCGCTGTCGGAGTATTTTCTCGAATATAGCGACGCGGCGCGGGCTATGAATCGCACGCAGCACGAGCGCTTTTCGGGCATTCTTATGAGTGCGGGGGGCAGTATCGGCGCGGCAAAGCTTATGCTTGAGGACGACGGGGGCGAGAACGAGGACAAGCGCAACACCGTCGTTAAGATACTTACCTCGCTCGGCACGAAGGGCAAATATACCGAGCTTCACAGAACGATCAGCGAGCTTCCTAAGACGAGGAGTGAGCTTAAGCTCGTTTTCGAGCATATTATACTCGCGATACGCGACCTTACCGTATTAAAGCACGATGCGGGTGGGGTGCTGATTTTCTTCTCTGACAGAGGCACGGCGCTTGAGCTTTCAAAAAGGTTTAACCAAAAAAGGCTGCTCGCGGTATACGATATAACCTGCTCTATGATTGAAAATCTTGATAAAAACGCAAACGTAGTGTCACTTTTGACCTCGCTTGCCGCAAAAATAAAAAATTGTTAAAAGAAACGGAAACGATATGGCAGAAGAAATAAAAAACTCAAACGCGCCTGCGGATGAGGTGAAAAACGTCGAGATAGTCGGCGTTACCTTCCGCGAGGCAGGCAAAATTTATTACTTTTCACCCGGTGGCAAGGCGTATAATCTCGGCGAAAAGATTATCGTCAACACCGCACGAGGACTTGAGCTTGGCACGGTAAAGGTAAAGAACAAAACCGTTCCCGAAGCACAGATAGTTTCGCCGCTTAAGGATATCGTGCGCAGAGCTACGCCGGAGGACGTACAGCGCGACGAGAGAAACAGAAAAGCCGAGGTGGATGCAGCCGCTATTTTCAAGAAAAAGGTTGCCTCACACGGTCTTGGTATGAATCTCGTTGCGGTTGAATACACCTTTGACAATTCAAAGCTTATCTTCTACTTCTCCTGCGAATCGCGAGTGGATTTCAGAGAGCTTGTAAAGGATTTGGCGTCTACCTTTAAGACGAGAATAGAGCTTCGACAGATAGGTATTCGCGACGAGGCGAAGATGATGGGCGGTATCGGCCCTTGCGGCAGAAAGCTGTGCTGCTCCGGATTCCTTACCGATTTCGTCCAGGTATCAATAAAAATGGCAAAGGAGCAAAGCTTCTCTCTTAATTCCGGAAAGGTATCGGGAGTTTGCGGAAAGCTTATGTGCTGTCTTCGCTACGAGCACGAAACCTACGAGGAGTCTATACGCCGTATGCCGCCGACCGGCTCGCTCGTTTCCACAGCCGACGGTGAGGGCGTGGTTACCGAAATAAAACCTCTCGCTGAGGAGGTGCGCGTAAAGCTCAACGACAAGGATAAGGACCAGCCAAAGCTCTATCCTCTCAGCGCAATAAAGGTGCTCAAATACGGCAAGCGCGCCCAGCGTGACGACGACGAGCGCGACCAAAGCTCCGAGGAATGACAGATTTTTTATAACAAATAAGATATTTTTTT
>JAZNFU010000297.1:0-1892 GCA_045576135.1 Eubacteriales bacterium | reverse complement strand
ATATTACCGTGCTCCTTTTCGTATTTAAGAAGCTCAAAAAGATTATCATAGTCACGGGCATAAGAGGTCTCTCTGCTCCTTCCCTGACGGAATACGAATTTATCGTCATTACCCAAAACCGATTCGTCCGTAAAGCCGTTGGTGTGAACGAATATGCCTTCTTCACCCTTCTCGGTTCTGCCGAGAATAACCGAGCTTGGCGACTCGCTGTCCGAGGCGGCGCTCGACCTTGGCTGTACACCCATTCAGGCATTCTTCAAGGTAAAGCTTCCGAACATTATGCCCGGAGTTATTTCCGGACTCGTTATGGCGTTTACGCTGTCTATTGACGATTTCGTTATATCCTATTTCGTCGGCTCGTCGAATTTCCAGACGCTTCCGCTTCTCATCTACTCGATGACGAAAAAGAAGGTTACGCCGGATATGTACGCCCTTTCCACTCTTATCGTAGTTACGATATTCGTCCTGCTTCTCATATCAAACCTCAAGCGCGATTCGGGCACGGCGAAGAAAAAGAAAAAAAGGGGGATGGCAAAATGAAAAAGCTTATTCTTCTTCTGCTCCTTATTCTGTGCTGCGTCATCACCTGCTCTTGCTCGGGCGAGGACGAGGGCGGCGAATATAACGGCGAGGTTATCACCCTCAACGTCTACAACTGGGGTGAATACATCTCGGACGGCTTCGAGGGCGCGATTGACTCCAACGCGGAATTTGAAAAATACTGCCGCGAGGTGCTCGGACTCAACGTAAAGGTAAACTACACTACCTACGCGACCAACGAGGATATGTATTCGAAAATCAAGAGCGGTGCAGGCTCGTACGACATCGTAATTCCCTCGGACTATATGATACAAAAAATGATAGCCGAGGATATGCTTCTTGAATTCGACGTTGCCGCAGAGATTGAAAACTATCAGTATATCGACCCCGATTTTAAGAACAGATACTACGACCCGGACAACAGATATACCGTCGCGTACACCTACGGTATGACCGGAATTATCTATAACACCACGATGGTTGACGAGGAGGACCTCGGTACTTGGGGACTTTTGTGGAATTGCAAGTATGCGGGAAAAATTCTTCAGTTCAACAACCCGCGCGATGCGTTCGCCTCGGCGATGTATTGGAAGAATATAGATATAAACTCCACGGATACCGCCGATTGGGATTTGGCGCTTTCCTACCTCGTACAGCAGAAATCGCTCGTACAGGGCTACGTTAACGACGAGATATTCAACAAAATGACCAGCGGCTCCGCGGCTATCGCTCCCTACTTCGTGGGCGACTTTATCACGATGCTTGACCAGAACGAGCATCTTGACTTCTACTACCCCACCGAGGGTGTCAACGTCTTCGTCGACGCTATGTGTATTCCCAAGGGGGCAAGACAGCCCGAGCTCGCAAAGGAATATATCAACTTTATGCTGAGCGAGGAAATCGCGGTTGCAAACGCTCTTTATATCGGTTACGCATCGCCAAACGTCCTCGTCCGTGAAAACGCGGAATACAAGGAGGAAATGGGCGAGGAGCTTATCGACCTTCTTTACGACCAGTTCGAAACGCTCGAAACGACCTACGACTACGACCCATCCTACCACAGCTTTACACCCGAAATACAGAGCTACGTCAACACTCTTTGGGAAACTTTGAAAACCGAGAACTCCACGGAGCTTTGGGTTCATATAACCGCCGCGGCGATAGTTGTCGGCGTTCTTACCCCTCTTATCTACTCGGTTTACGACAAGAAGCGTCGCTCAAAGGATTACAGAGAGCGCGACAAGCGGTTAAGAATTGCACGGAAAGCGCAGAATAAGTAAACAACCGCTTACATTTACACTTATTTTTCTCTAAAAATCAGCTTCAATTTAAAACAAGCAATCCGCCGTGTG
>JAZNFU010000296.1:0-3581 GCA_045576135.1 Eubacteriales bacterium | reverse complement strand
TTCCGACCGTGAGGCGTACAAGAGTACGTCGAGGGAGGAAAACGGCGGAAGAAAAAGTCTATAAAAACGAGGAAATTCGGAGAATTTCGACCTTAATTATTAAACCGCCCTCAAGTGATAGTCGAATTTTGCCGTTAAAGTGAGGCTTTTTAAACAATCGCCGGACTTTTTCGTCCTCGTCAAATGCGGCATCCCAAATCAAAGCTGCTTTCTGATAATTTTTCCGCTGGTAGTCTTGGGTAGACTTTCTTTAAACTCAACGATTCGCGGATATTTATAGGGCGCCGTACGGGATTTTACGTAATTCTGTATTTCCTTTTTCAATTCGTCAGTGCCCTCGTGTCCCCCGACGAGCACTATGCTTGCCTTAACGACCTGTCCGCGAACCTCGTCGGGTGCCGCCGAAACGCCGCACTCAAGAACGTAAGGAAGCTCCATAATTACGTTTTCAATCTCAAACGGACCTATTCTGTAGCCCGAGGACTTGATAACGTCGTCCGCACGGCCGACGTACCAGAAGAAGCCGTCCTCGTCCTGCCAAGCGAGGTCGCCCGTGTGATAGAAGCCGTCACGCCAGGTTTCAGCGGTAACCTCGTCGTTACCCTCGTAGGAATAAGCGAGTCCGGGAGGAAGTCCTTTTGAAATATTGATACAGATTTCACCGCTGTCACCGCGTTTTACCTCGTTACCGTCGGGGTCGAGAAGATGAACGTCGTAAAGCGGTACGGGTTTACCCATAGAGCCTATCTTGTGGCTGCCGCCCGCAAGGTTTCCTATGATAATGGTGCTCTCGGTCTGTCCGAAGCCCTCCATAATCTTAAGTCCGGTGTGCTTCTCAAACTGACGGAATACCTCGGGGTTAAGAGCCTCGCCCGCAGTAGATGCGTGCTGAATGGTCGAGAGGTCAAATCTGCTGATATCCTGTTTGATAAGCATTCTGTACATAGTAGGCGGTGCACAGAAGGTAGTTATGCCGTATTTGGCAAACATCGGCAATATTTTTTCGGCGTCAAATCTATCGAAATCGTATACGAAGTTTGCCGCCTCGCAAAGCCATTGACCGTACAGCTTACCCCACATTGCCTTCGCCCAACCGGTATCCGATATGGTAAGGTGAAGTCCGTCGGGGTCAACCTGATGCCAATACTTCGCGGTGATAAAATGTCCGAGCGGATATTTATAGCTGTGCGCGGCAATCTTCGGATATCCCGACGTGCCCGAGGTGAAATACATCAGCATCGGGTCACTGCCCGAGGGGGCGTCCGCGCTTCTTGCATAGTGACTGCTGAACATAGTGTATTCGTCGTTAAAGCTGCGCCATCCGTCGCGCTCGCCGCCGACGAGAATTTTAGTGGTGAGAGTCGGGCATTTTGCCGAAGCTCCGTCAACGGCACTTGCAACCTCGCCGTCAGCCGTACAGAGAATAGCCTTTACCTTACCCGCCTCAAAGCGATATGCAAAGTCCTTTTCAAGAAGCTGGTTGGTTGCGGGAATTGCGATAGCGCCGAGCTTATGAAGTCCGAGTATCGCAAACCAGAACTGATAATGACGCTTCAGAACGAGCATAACGCGGTCGCCGCGCTTTATGCCGAGCGACTTGAAATAATTCGCGGCTCTTGCCGACTCCTTTTTCATATCCTCGAAGGTAAAGCGTCTTTCGGTGCCGTCCTCGCTGATATGAAGCATCGCGAGTTTGTTCGGCTTCCGTCTGCCGAGTGCGTCAACGACGTCAAAGGCAAAGTTGAACTTTTCTTCATTCTTAAAGTCTATTTTCGTAAGAGTGCCGTTTTCCTCGGTGGGAATAATGAAATCGTGATAAATACGGCGCTCGTTGTCATCCGCGCGACGCTTGGTAAGGGCGGAAATTTCAGCTGCCGCCTCTCCCTCTCTTGCCGCCTGATTACGAAGGACTATCGCGTAAAACGAGCAATCGCCACCGACGGCTATCATTCCGTGGGGCGTACCCGAATCGTAGTATATACAGTCGCCGGGGTACAGTATCTCGCTGTTATCACCAATCTTAATTTTCATCTGACCGCTGATAACGATATCGCACTCCTGTCCCTCGTGGGTCACAAGCTCGATTTTCTCCGAATCCGCACCCTCGCGGTAATTGAGCTTCATATAAAGCGGAAGGGCAATACGGTTGCGGAAGCCGGAGGCAAGGTTGTAGCCTATCATATTGTGCGCTTCCTCTATACGCTGTCCCTCGCCGCGACGGGTAAGTGCATATGAGCGAAGCTTGGGGCTTTTACCCTCAAGAATATCTCCCATATCCACGCCGAAGCTGAGCGTACAATGATAAAGAAAGGCTATACTGAGATTACGGTTTCCCGCCTCGCACGCCTCGTATTCCTCAACGCTCGTACCCGTACGCGCCGCCATCTCCTCTACCGAAAGACCGGTTACAAGACGCAACTCTTTTATACGATTGGCGATTTGTTTGATTTTGTATTCCATTGCATTCAAGCTTTGTTTCACGCTGCACCTCTTTTGTCAGTAAAGCATAATTGATAAAATATATTATACTAAATACCACGCTAACTTGTCAATATTTTTTCAGACACTTTTAGACATCAAAATATGCAAAATTTCGGCAGATTTCGGTGTGCTTTTTGTGCAAGATGATAAAATATGGTGTTTTTGTGAAAATTTCTATTGACAAATCCGAATTTTTGTGGTTTAATAGGTGCATCTATGATTTCAAAGACGTTGACGGAAATCTTACCTTTTCGGATGCTCACAGAGAGTCGGCGGTTGGTGTAAGCCCATGCGGATGGATTTGGTAGTCTTCTTCCCGAGTCGGTCTTGTCAAAGCATTTTGCGAGTAATAGGACACGGGCGCTCCCGTTACAGAGCGGGACCTTGTTAGAGGTTTTGAGTGATTTACCTATTTTTTAGGGAATAATCAGGGTGGTACCACGAGTAATTTCGTCCCTGAAGCCATAGCGGCTTCAGGGATTTTTTGTATAAAAGGAGAAAAGCAAGTTATGAAACGCGTCAGAATCAGCGATGCAACCTTGAAGCAGTCAAAGGAAGGCTTCTCGTTATCCTTCAAAGAGAAGATTGAGCTTTCCAAGCTACTCGACAAGCTCGGAGTGGACCTAATAGAGCTTAACGGAATTGAAAATGCACGCATTGATTCTTTGCAGATTAAATCAATCTGCGCGGCGGTAAACGAAAGCACGGTAGCCGTTCCGGTAGAATTGAATAAAGAAAGCATTGAGAAGACCTGGGCGGCACTTTCCTCGGCAAAGCACCCAAGGCTTCAGGTAACGGCTCCGGTAAGCTCGGTACAAATCGAGTACCTTTACCACAAAAAGCCGGACGCTATGCTCGCGGCTATACGCGAGGCGGTAGCCGAATGCCGCAAGCTCTGCCCCGACGTTGAATTTATAGCAAACGACGCGACGCGCTGTGACCAGAGCTTTCTCTCCGACGCCGCCCTGGCAGCCGTTGAAGCGGGCGCAACGACGGTTACCCTTTGCGACACGGCGGGCACTATGCTCCCCGCGGAGTTTGCCGAATTTATTGAAAATCAATATAAGCTTATCCCCGCTCTTAAGAGCGTTACGCTCGGT
>JAZNFU010000295.1:0-1988 GCA_045576135.1 Eubacteriales bacterium | reverse complement strand
GCTCATTTTTGTTTTGCGAGATGCCTTGGCAAGTATAATTTCACCGTTTTCAACTGCGTTGTAAACTCTGTCTATAAATCCTTCAAGAGATTCCTCGTTTTCCATCACCGTTATCTTTGTTTTGGGAATTCCGAACGCCTCGCCACCCTTGCGTATATAACTTGAGTATTCCCCGAAAACGTACAGCTTATCAATTCCGTATTGTGCGGCACGCTTGCCAAGCTCAAAATGCAGAAGCTCGCTGTGAGTGCCAAGCTCAAGCATATCCGAAAGCAGTGCGCTTCGGGGCGAGTGAGAGTCTTTTTTTAATGCTTCAAACGCGGCGATTACGGATTCAAAGGACGCGTTGTACGAGTCGTCTAAAATCCTGAAATAACCGCAGTCGATCGTTTTCTGCCTAATGTTATCCATTGAAATTTTAGATACTCCGCGGATAACTTCTTCCGCTGTCATTCCCAAGCTCATCGCTGCGCCGATTGCAAAGCCGAGGTCGGTTACCAGGTGCGTGCCGTGCAGATTTATACAGACTTCAAACTCCTCTGTCAATGTGTGCACCCTTACCGTCGTGAAGCCTTCGTCTTCCTTTATTACGCTTAAATCGTAATCGGCTCCGGGGGAATTCAGACCGACTCTTTCGGCATTTTCGTGAGGGATAAGCGACTCCTTATAAGGAGCTATCAGCTTGCCGCTTTCACTCATTCCGTCAAGTATTTCAAGCTTCGCCGTTGCAATACTCTTTCGGTCGCCAAGTCTTCCTATATGTGCCGTTCCTACGTTCGTGATAATGGCGACGTCGGGCCTTGTCAAAGAGGAAAGACGAGAGATTTCTCCTTGTGAGTTCATACCGAATTCGAGTATCATAACCTCGGTATCCGCGTCTGCACAGAGTATGGTCAGAGGCACGCCTACGTGATTGTTAAAGTTGCCCGCCGTCGCGTGTACGCGGTATTTTTCGCTTAATATTTCTTTCGCGAATTCCTTGGTTGTGCTTTTTCCCACGCTTCCGGTAATACCGACGGTGTACTTAAGCTTTGGCAGCTTTTTCTTGTACGCTTCGGCTATGCGTAAGAGGGCGTCGAGCGTGTCGGTTACACTTAAAATTCCATCGTCCGATACGTTGGCGATGGCAAACGCGCCTTTTTTTACGGCGTCGCGTGCAAATTCGGAGCCTCGGTATCTCTCTCCGTCGAGTGCAATAAAGAGGTCGCCTTCACGGCACAGTCTTGAATCGGTGCACACGTATTCTATATTTTTATTTGAATTTTCAAATCCCCTTGCGTTTAATATTCTGCATATTTCGCTGATTTTGATGGGGATTGATAGCTTTAGCCTCACGTTTGCTCCTTTTCCTTGGCGAGCTTTGCCGAAACGGCACAAGCTCTGTCGCTGTGTGAATGATATCCGTCTTTGTCGATTATATAGGATTCTTCGCCCTTTCCGACTATTGCTACGACGTCGCTTGCGCCTGCGGTTCTTACGGCGTAGGCTATCGCTTCGCTGCGTATCGGATTAACTCGGTATTCAGCCTTTTTGGAAAAGCCCGATATGATATCCTGAATTATACTATTCGGATCCTCGTCCCTCGGATTGTCTGAGGTTACCGTTATTTTATCCGCGTATTTTTCTGCTATCCGTGCCATATTCGGACGCTTTTGCTTATCTCTGTTACCGCCGCAACCGAAAACTACGCTGATTTTTTTACCTTCGGCGGACGCCTTTAAGGTTTTCATAAAGCTTTCGAATCCCGCGGGTGTGTGTGCGTAGTCGATTACAACCGTTGGTTCTCGGCAAATAAGCTCAAATCTGCCCGGAATAACCGAAACGGATAGCAGAGCCTCTTTTGCCAGGTGAGGCTTTACTCCAAGCGCCGTTGCAGCGGTAAGAGCGAGTGCCGTGTTGTATACGTTGAAAACGCCGCACAGCCGCGAGCTTGCCTTAAATACGTAATCCTTTGCGTAATACATATACTCGACGCCGTCAAAGCCCTT
>JAZNFU010000294.1:0-2732 GCA_045576135.1 Eubacteriales bacterium | reverse complement strand
TTCCCGAGATCGTTGAAAAAAGACTTAATAAGGAGCTTACGTCTATTATAAAGAACGGATTTGCCGTGCTTTATATGATCGCGGTTAAGCTCGTTGCGTATTCCGAGAGCCTCGGCTATCTCGTAGGCTCGCGAGGCTCGGTCGGCTCGTCCTTCGTTGCGACGATGTCGGGTATATCAGAGGTTAACCCCCTGCCGCCGCATTACCGCTGTCCGAAGTGCCGTTACAGCGAGTTCTTCACCGACGGCTCGGTCGGCTCAGGCTTCGACCTTGACGACAAGCCCTGCCCGAATTGCGGCGAGCCGCTTATAATGGACGGTCACGACATTCCCTTTGAAACCTTCCTTGGCTTCTACGGCGACAAATCCCCCGATATAGACCTTAACTTCTCGGGTGACGTGCAGGGTAAGGTGCATAAGTATACCGAGGACCTTTTCGGTGCGGGACACGTTTTCCGCGCCGGTACGATAGGCACGCTTGCGGACAAGACCGCTTGGGGATACATAAATAAATACCTTGAGGAAAAACGGGTAAAAATCCCCAAGGCGCAAATATCCAAGATGGTCACCAAGCTCGTCGGAATAAAGCGAACGACCGGACAGCATCCGGGCGGTATCATAGTCGTTCCGATGCAGTACGATATATGCGATTTCTCACCCGTACAGCACCCCGCGGACGACCCGAAATCAGATATTATAACCACGCATTTCCAGTTCTCGTATCTGCACGATACGATACTGAAGCTTGACGAGCTTGGACACGATATGCCTACCAAGTACAAGATGCTTGAGCGCTATACGAACACGAGCGTGCTCGACGTAAAAATGAACGATAAGAGCATATACGACCTGTTTTCGTCGACCAAGCCGCTCGGCATCTCGCCCGAGGACATCGGCGGCTGTCAGCTCGGTACGTTCGGTATTCCCGAAATGGGCACTCGCTTTTTACAGCAGGTGTTAATGGACGCGAAGCCGAAGAACTTCGCCGACCTTTTGCAGATATCGGGACTTACGCACGGCACGGGCTGTTGGCTCGGAAATGCGGACGAGCTTATAAAGGCGGGCACCTGTAATATATCCAACGTAATCGGGTGCCGTGACGATATAATGAACACGCTTATAAGGTACGGACTTGAAAACTCGGACGCCTTCAAGATTATGGAAAGCGTGCGAAAGGGAAAGGGACTTACTCCGCAATGGGAGGAAAATATGCTCTCTCACGGCGTTCCCGAATGGTATATCGCCTCGTGCAAGAAGATAAAATATATGTTCCCGAAGGCACACGCGGCGGCTTACGTTATGTCGGCTATCCGTCTTTGCTGGTACAAGATTTATTACCCGATGGAGTTCTACGCGGCGTTCTTTACGGTAGCGCCGGGCGGCTTTGACGCAGAGGTCGTCAGCGGCGGCTACGGACGCGTAAAATCGGTAATCGAGGAGCTTGAGGGTAAGCCGCAAAACGAGCTGACACAGAAGGATAATGAAACCGTATCCACCCTTCAGCTCGTAAGAGAAGCGCTCGCAAGAGGTGTCAAATTCCTCGGCGTCGATTTCAGAAAATCCGACGCAAAGGCGTTCTTACCCGAGGACGGAAAAATCCGTATGCCCTTTAACTCGCTCGTCGGTCTTGGCGACACCGCCGCTGAGAAAATCGTTGAGGCGAGGGAAAAATACGATATTTTTTCCATAGAGGATTTGCGTATGCGTACGGGTATTTCGAAAACGGTTGTGGAGATTTTGAAAAGGAACAACGCTTTGGCGGGGTTATCGGACACGAACCAATTCTCCTTCTTCTGAAGTGGTAAATTTTGGCATAACCGAACGAAAAAGGGTTTGTCTTATATACACATTCTCTAATCAAAGTGCATATAAAATAAAAACGCTGATGTTGAAAACCTACGGCTTTCTCCGTTTTTATCGTTTTTCGTTCTATCTCCGTTTGCTTCTCTGTCGTACACCTGTACGCCGACGAGTACGCAAACGAAGATTTCTGCTCAAAATTCCCTCGCCTCGCCCACGGCTTTTGAATTTTGGCATAACCGAACGAAAAAGGGTTGCGTTGTAAAAAACAATCTCAAATCAAAGCGATTGCAGAGTGATAACGATTAAGTGAAAAAAGATGCTGTGTAAAAACAGCATCTTTTTTGTTGTAATGCTTACTGCGCAAGTTTGAAATGACGGCGAAGCCGTCGTGAAACGATAGCTTACGCAAGCGCGAAAATGCAACAAAATGCAATTGATTGTTTGCATATTATGCGATAAACACGAGGATAAGTATCAAAATGGCGCATTCCTTGTCGCCGTCGCGTGAGAAGAAAAGAAAGGCTGCGGCGGCGAGCAAGAGCAGCTCCTCTGAGCCGATTTTAGAAAGGCTGAAGCCGCGAAGAAAATTCGTGCCGAAAAATTGCGACAGGACGCCTGCGCCGGCAGGGATAGCAGACGTCGGCTCGGCGGCGCTTTCCTTCGGTTCGGGGGGCGGCTGTGACGTATCGTTAAATGCGACGCCGTCGTAATGCGGTGGGAGCGCGCTGATTTCGCCGTCCACGTAGCTGCGAGCGTACATATCATTTCCTCCTCATCATATCCAGTATATCCGCGATAGCTATTACCGAGTCTATTGCCGCCGCACGCTGTTCTTTGACGTACGGCTTCAGCGCTCCGAGAAGCTGTGAGCGCCGCGAGCGTCTTAAATCGGCGTGGGGCGCATCGTATGTAGCGACGGTGGCGGCGGCT
>JAZNFU010000293.1:0-3572 GCA_045576135.1 Eubacteriales bacterium | reverse complement strand
GTACGCTTTAATACGGCGCATAGGCTGAATCAGACTTTATCAAAGCAGAGGTATTGTGTAATATAAGCACAGTACCTCTTAAATTTCAAGTATCACTTATAGGAGCAGATTTACTGCGCCGCAGCGGCGGCTGTCAAAAGGACGGCTGTATCGGACAAAACACTTTAATCGAGGTAATATGAGTAAGTACGTAGAATTACAAAAGGAGCTTGAATTGCTCAATGCAAAAACGGCAGAAAAACGGCTTGAAAATCTTCGCGCGCTGATAGCGGCAGAGGGACAAAAGCCTGCGGTAAAGCCGGAATTTGCAAACAATCATATACATACCATATATTCTTTCTCGCCTTATTCCCCGACGGCAGCTATTTATATGGCTCGCGCCGAGGGACTTGAAACCGCGGGAATTATGGACCACGACAGCATCGGCGGTGCCGAGGAATTCCGCGCAGCCGGTGAGATTGCGGGCGTCGGAACCACGGTCGGTATGGAGTGCCGCGTATCGCTTGACGGAACGGCACTTTCGGGAAGACGACTCAACAATCCCGACCAGGCGGGAATTGCGTATATGGCAATTCACAGCGTTCCCACAGCCGAGGGTGTCGCACGCTTACAGGCGGCGTTCGCTCCGCTTCGTGAAAGACGAAACGTAAGAAACAGAAAAATGCTCGCGAACATAAACGAGCTTACCGCAAAATACGGCATCACGCTCGACTTTGATGCGGACGTTTTGCCCATATCGAGCTACGACGTCGGCGGCTCGGTTACCGAAAGGCATCTTTTGTACGCCCTTTCCAAGAAAATAGCCGATACCGCGGGCAGAGAAAATATCGCCGCCTTTGTCGAGGGAAATATGGGAATACCGCTTTCCGAAAAGCAGAGAGGTCAGCTTACCGACCCCGAAAATCCCCACTACCTTTATGACCTTCTCGGCGTTATGAAGGCGATGCTCGTGGAAAAGATTTATATTCCCGCTACCGACGAGTGTATGCATATTCGCGATGCCGTAAAGCTCGCTGGCGAGGTTGGAGCAATTCTTTGCTACGCATACCTCGGTGACGTTGCCGAGTCCCCGACGGGCGACAAAAAGGCGCAGAAATTCGAGGACGATTTCCTTGAGGAGCTTTTCGATATGCTGAGCGACGAGGGCGTTAGGGCTATCACCTATATGCCCGCGCGCAACACGCCCGAGCAGCTTACGAGGCTTCAGGGCCTTTGCCGCAAGTACGGTATGACCGAGATTTCGGGCGAGGACGTAAACTCCTCAAGGCAGAGTATGATTTGCCCCGAGCTTGCAAAGCCCCAGTTCCGTCACCTCGTAGATATGGCGTGGACGCTCGTCAAGCGCGAGAGGGAGTCGCGCTAACGCTCGGTAAAATGAAGCGAGATTAACGAAAACCGCGAAATAACAAGAAAACGAGATAGAGCTTGCACGCTGATGCAAAATCTACCTCGTTTTTTATTTTTCCCTTTTGAAAGCGTCGGATTTATTTAGCCAACGCCAACCTAAACCCAACCCGTCTAAAGCGGTGAAAATCCGAGCTTTTTCTCGAAAACTCACTCGCAAAGCTTAACGGTAAATTCGGTGATTTTTCCGTTATCCCAAGCAATATCAACGGTTTTGCCGCCGCGCACTCTGAGTCCGCGCACGACTCCGCTTTTCCACTCCGAAGGAAGCGCGGGAAGCGGCTTTATCTCATCCCCCACCGTCTGCACGAGCATTTCGCAGATTACGCTGACGTATCCGAAATTACCGTCTATCTGGAACGGCGGATGCGCGTCAAACAGGTTGGGATAGGTGCCGCCCGTACGTCCGTAACGGCGCTTGGGGTCGGGTTCTACCGGCTTGAATTGCTTTTTCAAAAGCCTGAGCGCCTCATCACCCTCGCCGATTCTCGCATAGCAATCAGCCTTCCAGGTAAGCGACCAGCCGGTGCACTCTCCATCACGCCCGTCGAGCGAGCTCTTAACCGCGCGAGCAAGCTCGGGAGTTGAGGAATTGATATCGTACGCCGGATAAACCGAATAAAGATGCGATATGTGAAGATGGTCCTTTTCGTTTTCGGGATACTCAACGCCCTCGCCGAAATACCACTCCTCTATTCTGCCGTCCGAAAGAAGCCGCGTGGGCATAAGCCTCGGAAGCTCTCTTTCTATATCCCTCGTGACCTCGTCGGTTATACCGAGCAGGTCTGCCGCGCGAAGCGTTCCGCAGAAAAGCTCTCTCGCTATCATAGTCGACATCGTCGCGGTTTTAGCGGTTGACACCTGTCTATCGTTGAAAATAAAGTAATTTTCGGGCGAGGTCGAGGGTGCGAAGCCGCGGTAGCCGTCAATATCAACCAGAATATCGAGATAAAATCTCGACGCCGATGCCAAAATCGGATAGTATTTTTCAAGATAGGTACGGTCAAGCGTATAGTCGTACTTATCGAGAATATGGTGGCAAAGCCAACCGCTGCCAAACGGCCAGAAGGAATAAAGAGCCTCGCCCTTTATCGGTTGCGTGTGCGCCCATACGTCCGAGTTGTGATGGCAGACGAAGCCGCGAGCGCCGTAAAGCACCCTTGCCGTTTTTTCTCCGTGCTTTGAAATATTTTCTATCAAGCGGTCAAGCGGCTCGGTCATTTCCGCAAGATTCACCGCAAGAGTCGGGAAATAATTCATTTGAAGATTTATATTCGTCGTATAATTTGAGGACCAAGCGGGGTCAAGGCTGTCACTCCAGATTCCCTGCAAATTCATAGCCTGCGTGCCCTCTCGGCTTGCGGCAATAGTCAGATATCTTCCGTAGTTGAATTTGAGCGCAAACAGCGCCGCGTCAGCCTCTCCCGCGCCCGAATTATAGCGCGCTATTCTTTCGTCGGTGGGAATATCCGCACGCGAATTTGAGCCGAGCGAGAAATAAACCCTATCGTAAAACGCGCTGACGTCCTTGATATGCTCGGACAAAACCGAGTCGTAATCCTTCAGAAGAACTGCGTCGATAACTCCCCTCGCAATAGCGCTCTGGTCAAGCCCCTCGTTCTGCGGGTCCTTGTCAAAGCCTGCGTACGAGGTTTCGCAGGATATATAAATTTCAAGCCGTCTTGCATCGCAAACGGTAAGGCTGCCGTCACTAAAGCTTTTTTTGCCGTCTGTTTTTACGGCGAGCCTTATCTCGCCGCGCATACCGCGGCGGCCGCGCACGCTCATATCGAGCGAGTTTCTGTATATAGCAAACGGAGCGTCAAGCGGAGCCTCTGCCGAAAGCACCAAGCCGTCAGCCGTATTTTCCTTGCCTGCCGAAAGAAGCGAGTCAAGTGAAAGCTCAAGGCTCACCGGAGCCGCCGCACTGATGCGTATGCACATACACCTATCGGGATATGAAACGAAGCTTTCGCGGCAAATCTTGACACCGCCCAGGAAAAACTCCTCCTCGGCAAGCGACTCGCGCAAATGAAGCGCACGGCGGTAGTCGGTCACCTTACCCTCGCCGAGCTTTATTCGAAGCTCACCGAGCGGCTGATAAGCCGCGTGACGCGCGCAAACGCAAAAGCCCTCCTCAAGAGCATCCTGCGCCTCGTCGTATTTGC
>JAZNFU010000292.1:0-3552 GCA_045576135.1 Eubacteriales bacterium | reverse complement strand
ACTGTTTGTCCGTCCTGTATGCACGAGGTCGTTCGCGACGACGAGGGTGAGGGCGCGGCGGTGAGATGCGTCAACCCCAACTGCCCCGCGCAAAGAGCGCGTCGGATAGTTCATTTCGCATCAAAGGGTGCTATGAATATCGACGGCCTCGGTCCGTCGGTCGTGGACCTGCTTATAAGAAACGCCAAAATTTCGGATATAACCGATTTGTATAGCTTGAAGGCGGAGGATATTTCCTCGCTTGAGCGTATGGGTGAAAAAAGTGCGGCAAATCTCATAAGCGCAATAGAGGAGTCGAAGGGCAGAGGACTTGAGCGGCTTTTGTACGCTCTTGGAGTCCGTCAGGTCGGTGAGGTTGCGGCGGAGGAAATAGCGAGAAGTATGCGTACTCTTGACGCGCTGTTTGCGGCAAGTGCCGAGGATTTTCTCTCTATCGAGGATATAGGCGAGATAACCGCAGGTGCGCTCGTCGATTTCTTTGCCGACGAGAAAACCCGCGAGCTTTGCGAAAAGCTCATCGCGGCGGGTGTTAAAACCGACGCAACGTCGGAAAAAAGGGGAGAATTGCTTCTCGGTCTTACCTTCGTTTTGACCGGCACGCTCCCGACGATGACACGCGACGAGGCGTCCGAGCTTATAAAGAAAAACGGCGGCAAGGTTTCCTCAAGCGTATCAAAGAAAACCTCCTACGTCGTAGCGGGAGAGGAGGCAGGCTCAAAGCTTACGAAAGCACAGTCGCTCGGTGTTAAGATAATCGACGAGGCGGGACTCTTGGATATGCTCAATTAAATCCGGCGGCTCGCGGGGGCGATATTTCTCGACATACTCAATCGAAGCCGGTGGCTCGCGGTGGGATGTTAGGCTTCAATAGGCGTGCCGAGTGTCTTTGATAAAGGCGTTAAAATGCAAAAAAACAGGCTATCTCAGGCTCGTGTCGTATGGCACTTGAGATAGCCTTTTTGTCTATAATCTTCTAAAAAAGAAAACGGTTGTTTACATTAACAGTACATATTGTTACAGGAAAGGTAGTTGTAGAGCTGTTCGCCGTGGTTCTGTTCTTCCTTCTGAATATGTGCGAGCGTGTCGCGGAGGGTGGGGCTTGAAAACTCAAAAACGCTCGTGTCGTAAACCGAGGAAACGTGTTTTTCCATAGCGAGCGCGTCCTTACAAAGATACGCGTCGTTTTTCTTCTGCTCCTCCGAGCAGCCCGAAATTTTGCACTCAAGCTTTGCGCTGACGGCGCTTGGGGGAGCTTCCTGCATTTTCACCTCGGTGCCGCCGAGAATTTGCGTGATCGTTTGAAGATGCGTCTGCTCGGCGTTTTGGATTTTGGTGAACAGATTTTTAAGCTCGGGGTCGTACGCCGCCTCGCTGTATTTGCCGTATTTTTCAATACAAAGCTTTTCCTGTGATTTAAGGTCCTCAAGCAGCGCAGTTTCTTTTTGTGTGAGCATCATAATTTTTCCTCCCTTGGATTTGGTTTGTAAAAAGTATTGGCAGGGGAGGGAAAAATTATTCGCGCCGCCCGAAAATATTCGGCGGCGCTATCGGTATTTAAAACGGCGGCGGACAGCTGAGAGCTATCCTCTTTCCTAAAAAGTCAAAGGCGATTTTGTCGCAGTGGAGCTTGTAAATTTCATCGCGTCCCGCATCAGAATACAAGGCGTCGCCGACGAGCGCGTGCCCGATATGAGCCATATGCACTCTTATCTGATGGGTGCGCCCGGTGTATAGCTTGACTCGGATAAGTGAGTTGCCATCCTTGGTGATGCGGATGCGCTCGTATTCGGTCTTTGCGTATTTACCGTCCGGTGTGACGCCGCGCTTGATGCTATCCGCGCACAAGCGCTCAATCGGAGCCTCGATTATACCGTGCGGGTCGGTTACGCCAAGGACGAGCGCCGTGTATTCCTTTTCTATTTCGCCCATCTTCATAGCTCTGCCGAGCACGGCTGCGGAGTATGCGTTTTTTGCTATCAGAACTATACCCGACGTGTCCTTGTCAAGTCGGCTTATCGCGCGGAAAACGAAGCTGTCGCCGAAGTAATTCATAACAGCCTCGGCAAGCGTGGGAAGGCTGTTTCCGCGGCAGGGGTGCGTGGGCATACCGATAGGCTTGCTTACCGCGAGAATAAAATCGTCCTCGTAGAGTATTTGAAGCGGTATATCCTTTCCCGTTATTCCGTCGCTGCTCTCGCGCGGGAGCGTGACCGTGATTTTATCTCCACAGCGCACACACGCGCTCATATGCACGCACTCGCCGTTAATGAATACGCCGCCGCACTTGACCTTGGTGAGAAGCGCGGAGGAAAAGCCGAGGAAAACCCTCAGGTAGTCCTTAATTTTTATCGGCTCGTTTATATCGTTAACTAAAAAATCGAGAGTGTCAGTCATACTCCGAAAATCCCCCACAGCGCCGTCGCGCACTTATCCTTAGCTTATTATACCACTAACTCGGCGCGCTGTCAAATACCGTTTTTATATATATCGGCGTCTTTGTGCGTAGGCGTATTTTGAAGTGCGGCGGCGAATATCGGTCAGAGCCGTCGGTAATATCGGGAAAAGTCGAAAATGTGTTGACAAACACCCATATTTTTGGTAAAATCTTTTCATAATATAGCTACGAGGTGGAAAATGGATAAAAAGCTTTACGGCGCCTACGTTAAAATTCTTGAGGAGGAGCTCTTGCCCGCTATGGGCTGTACCGAGCCAATCGCGATAGCATACGGCGGTGCGTGCATACGCGAGCTTCTCGGCGTGCTTCCCGAGCGCGTATCGATAAGCGTCAGCGGTAATCTTGTCAAGAATGCAAAGAGCGTGACCGTGCCTAATACGGACGGAATGCGCGGTATCGAGGCGGCACTTGCCGCAGGCATCGTTGCGGGTAACGCCGAGCGTCAGCTTGAGGTTATTGCCGATGTTGATAAATCCGCAATACCCCAAATATCCGAGTATCTTGAGAAATATCCGATATCGGTTGAGCTTTTGGATACCGCCCTTTCGTTTGATTATATCATATACGCCGAGGCGGCGGGTAAAAGTGCGAAGCTGCGCGTGGCAAACGCTCATACGAATATAGTCTATAAGGAGCTTTGCGGCGAGGTTCTCGTCGATACACCCGTAGACAGCGAAAGCGTCACCGGACTATCCGACCACACCGTGCTTAGCGTCAAGAATATAATTGAATTCGCCGATACGGTTGATATTGACGACGTCTATCCGTTAATTCAAAGGCAGATAGAGTATAACGTGGCAATTTGCGAGCAGGGGCTTCACAACTCTTGGGGCGCGTCTATTGGAAAGACCATACTGAACTTCGGTGCGGCTGACGTTATAAACAGAGCGAAGGCGCGTGCCGCGGCGGGAAGCGATGCGAGAATGAACGGCTGTGCGATGCCGGTAGTTATACTTTCGGGAAGCGGTAATCAGGGTATTACGGCTTGCGTGCCGGTCGTCAGCTATGCGGAGGATATTTTTGCCGACGAGGAGAGTCTTTTCCGCGCGCTCGTGGTGTCCGACCTTATCACGATACATCTGAAAACCTACATAGGC
>JAZNFU010000291.1:0-7470 GCA_045576135.1 Eubacteriales bacterium | reverse complement strand
GATAATCTATCTTCTCGGAGTTATCCTCTTGCTCGTATCGGCGCTTCTTTGCCTGCCGATGCTTGCGGCGTTGATATTCGAGGAGAGCGTTATGCCGTTTTTGATTACGGTGGCAATAGGACTTGCCATAGCGCTCCCCGTGATTAAATTCAAGCCGAAGGATACGAGAATTTATTCAAAGGAAGGCTTTATAACCGTTGGACTTGCGTGGATAGCTCTTTCGCTTTTCGGCGCTTTGCCTTTCGTAATTTCGGGAGCTATCCCGAACTATATAGACGCCTTTTTCGAAACCGTTTCCGGCTTTACCACGACCGGAGCGACCGTCATAAGCGATTTGGAGTCGGTTTCTCGAAGCGTGCATTTATGGCGAACGCTGACGCATTGGATAGGCGGTATGGGCGTGCTTGTGTTTATGCTTGCCGTGCTGCCGTCGGGCGGCGGTCAGGCGATACATCTTATGCGCGCTGAGGTGCCGGGTACGGATAAGGGAAAGCTCGTTCCCAAGATGCGTAAATCGGCGCTCATTCTTTACGGAATTTACGTTGCGCTGACGCTTTTGCAAATCGTCGCTCTTTTAATATCGGGCTTGTCCTTCTACGATTCGGTGGTCGTTTCGCTTTCCACGGCGGGTACGGGCGGATTTTCCGTGCTGGGCAGCTCCATCGCCGGATATGCTAATCCTGCGGCAGAGTGGATAATTGCCGTATTTATGTTCTTGTTCGGCATCAACTTTAACCTTTATTTCTTCGTTTTGCTCGGTGAGTTCAAGCGAGTATGTAAAAACGAGGAGCTTCGCGCGTACGTTTTAATAGTTCTTGCGGCAACGGCGCTCGTGGCGGTGAATATCCATTCTGCCGAGCGTGGCGTTTTCGATACGCTCAGGTATTCATTCTTCCAAGTAACCTCTCTTATATCGACTACCGGATTTGTAAGCGCTGATTATATGGCGTGGGGGACTCTGTCACAAACCGTGCTTACGTTTCTCGTGTTTATTGGTGCGTGTGCAGGCTCTACGGCGGGCGGATTCAAAATATCGCGTTTCATAATAACCGTCAAGAGTGCCGTGCGCGAGGTGCGCCACGTAAGACGGCCGAATTCGGTAAACACCGTGCGTCTTGACGGTAACGTCGTGAAGGAGGAGTCGGTAAGAGCGGTCGGCGCTTATATGTGCATTTACGTTATCTTGCTTATGGTGTCGACGATTCTTATTTCGGCGTTTGACTCGTATTCGTTTGAAACCAATTTTACTGTGGCGCTTACGACGCTTAACAACGTAGGACCCGCGCTTGGCTCTGTCGGTGCTGTCGGAAGTATGGCGGGATATTCCTATTTTGCCAAAATCGTGCTTTCGTTCAATATGCTTTTCGGTAGGCTTGAAATGATTCCGATGCTTATACTTTTCTCGCCGAGAACCTGGAAAAGAGGTTGAACCGAAGATTTTTTGACGAAAGCTGCAAGATAGCCGCTCTTTTGGAAAATATATATAATGAACGAGTGGCAGCTATTGCAAAAAACTGAAAAAATACGAGCTTGCTCGGCGGAAAAACGCCTGAGTGGGCGTTGTCGGGGGAAGGTATGAGGCTTGATAAGCGCGAGCTTTTAAGACAATTCAAAAATGTGTCACAGGTGGTGCTCGGAACGGCGGTTTTGGCTTTTGGGACGGGAGTTTTTATCATTCCGTTCGAGCTTGTTTCGGGCGGAATGTCGAGTATGGCGATTATTTTAAACAGGCTCGTACCGATTGAATTTCTTACCGTGGACTTATATATTACGCTTATAACCTGGATTTTCTTCTTCGTCGGACTTTTCGTGCTTGGGAAAGCCTTCGCTGTGAAAACGGTGATATCCACCGTGCTGTATCCGTTGTTTTTATCTCTGTTTTTGCATCTTGCGGGGCCTGATGTCTTCGGCGGATTTTTCAATCTTTCGGACTCCGAATACGGAGCGGTTGCAATGCTTCTTGCCGCTATATTCGGCGGTGCTGCGGTCGGTGCGGGATGCGCGATTACGTTTCTCGGAGGCGGCTCGACTGGCGGCGTTGACATAATAGCTCTTGCGGTCTCGCGCAGATTCAAGAGAATAAAAAGCTCGTCGGTTTTGTTTGCTGTAGATACCGCGCTCGTGGTGCTCGGTATGTTTATAATGCAGGATTTGGTAAAATCGCTGCTCGGTATAGTTTCGGCTTTTATATCGGCAACCGTGGTTGACAGAATTTTCCTCGGAAGCAACAGAGCCTTTATCGCGAACGTAATATCGGATAAATACGAGCAGATAAGTCAGGCTATAATAGAAAACGTACACAGAACCACGACCGTGCTGTCCGTCAAGGGCGGATATTCCGGACAAACGAAGCATATGCTTATGGTTTCGTTTACTATGCGGCAATATTCCGAGCTTATAGCCGCCGTCAGCAGAATAGATAAAAACGCCTTTATAACCGTTCACAGTGCACACGAGATAAACGGAGAGGGCTGGACCTTCGGCGAGCACGATTGAGCGGATAAATTATTGATTAAAAACGAGAGGAGTGAGAAAAATGCAAAAGCGTACCTACCGTATGGATTTTTCGAAAAAGTGCGGAAAAATCAAGCTGGTGCACGGAATTAACTTCTCGTTTTCTCACAACCGCCTCGGTGATAATCCAATTGACCAAATGCTCGCGGAATACAGACCTGCGCTCGTCGGCTTGCACGACGTAGAGCACCCGTACGGTCAGAATCAGTACGTTGATATTCACTGTATATTCCCGGATTTTACAAGGGACAGCGCTGATGCCGAGGCGTACAACTTCGGACCGACGGACGAGTACGTTTCCAAAATACTGAATACGGGAGCGCAGATTATATTCCGACTCGGTGAATCGACCGACTCTTACTCGGTGAAGCCGTATCTGAAAGCACCTGCCGACGTTGAAAAATGGGCGGACGTGTGCTTGCACGTCGTTATGCACTTTAATGCAAAATGGGCGGACGGCTACAAGTGGAATATAAAATACTTCGAGATATGGTCGGGCGCTGACAGCAAAAACGGCTTTTCGGGTGATTTTTCCGATTATATGCGGCTTTACGCGGCTTGCGCGAGAAAAATAAAGCAGGAGTTTCCGAGAGTAAAGGTTGGCGGATATTCCTCGCTCGGCTTTTTTGCGATGAACAGGGTTACGGATAACGTGGAGCTTGTCGGCGCGTATCCACTTATGAAAAGGTTTTTGGCAAGGGTAACGAATACGGCTGAAAGTCTGCCGCTCGACTTTTTCACCTGGTGTATAAAATGCGCGAGCGCCGAGGAGCTTTCTCTGCATAGCAAATACGCCAAATCTCTTTTGAAGGAATACGGGCTGCGCTCGACGAAAAGCGTGGTGTCCGAGTTTTCTTTCGCGAGCGATACCGCCTCCGCGGCAGAATATCTGTGCGCGATGATAACCGCGCATAAGTCCGATATAGATATGATGCTTTACAAGCATACCGGTAAAAACGAGAAAAAGAAGCTTGCCGACGCGGTATATTCGGCGATATATGCGCTCTCGGACGCCGTCTTGATTTCGGAGGATTACCGCCGTGAGCTGTACGCGCTTGCCGCGGTGTCCGAAAGTGTGGGCGCGATAGCGCTCGCCTCGCTCGATTACTTGGGTACCGTTGAAATGCTCGTTTCGGGCGGCAATTTTTCAAACTTCGATATAACCGAGCTTTCGGAAAAAGAGGACGGCACCTATGCTAAGGCGCAGCTGCTCGGTGTTCAAATGAAACAGGGAAGAATCGTTTTTGCAACGAAGAAAAACACGGTGTACATAGTTACCTTGAAGCAAAAATAATGCGTTTTGTAAACAGTCATTGTCATTCAAGCGCATTTTTTCTTTTCGTAAACGTCTGATTTGCGTTAAAGTTGAATTTTAAAAAGTTCCGCAGCTTTGCTGAAAAAACAGATCGTAGAGCGAGGGAAACATTTGATACATTGGGCAAATATGACAAAAAACGCCCGTTGGTTTGTGCACAATTTCTATTAATACAATATTAATAACTATTGACACAGCGCACTAAAATATGATAAAATAATATCGTTAAATAAATTGCTCCGACGAAGCAGTTGGATAAGACACCGCATTTTGAGTGTCTTTTTGCTTTGATACGGGCAGAATAGGGGACAGATATGAAAAAAGTTGCAATCATAATGGGAAGTGACAGCGACCTTCCGATAGTGGAAAAGGCTATGACGACACTCGACGGCTACGGCGTGCCATACGAGGTTCACGTATATTCGGCACATAGGACGCCGCTGGCAATATCAAAGTTCGTATCCGAGGCTAAGGATAACGGCTTCGGCGTAATAATAGCGGCGGCGGGAATGGCTGCCCACCTTGCGGGTGCCGTAGCGGCGAACACCGTTCTTCCCGTTATCGGTATTCCGATTTCCTGCAAGAATACCGGTGGCATTGACGCTCTTTATTCTACCGTACAGATGCCCTCGGGTATTCCGGTCGCAACCGTTGCAATAGACGGCGCGGCAAACGCGGCACACCTCGCCGCACAGATGCTCGCTATTTCGGACGCGGAGCTTTACGAAAAGCTCGTTGCTACTCGTCTTAAGGCACAGGCGGCAGTGCTTGAAAAGAACCGTGCGGTAGAGGAAAAATACAATAAGTGATTTGGAGGTTGTATGGGACTTTTCGGAATAATCGGAGATGAAAATACCAACGTCGCCTCGAGCGTGTATTACGGACTTTACGCCCTGCAGCACAGAGGGCAGGAGAGCGCGGGAATAGTTGTAAACGACGACGGAGTTTTCAGCGCCTATAAGGAGTCCGGAATAGTGAACGACGTGTTCACGGATAAAAAGCTTCGCGGACTCGGCTACGGAAATATGGCGATAGGTCACGTCAGATACGGAACGCTTGGAACGCGCGGCGCGGAGAACGCTGAGCCTATCGTTGTGAATCACGTAAAAGGACGGCTCGCGCTTGCTACCGAGGGTAAGCTCGTTAACGCGGATCAGCTTAAGCGAGAGCTTGAGCTTCGCGGTATGATTTTCCATACCACGAGCGATGCGGAAATAGTTTCTTACATAATCACGGCGGAAAGACTTACCGCACCCTCGATAGAGGAGGCGGTGAACCGCGCAATGAATAAGCTTCGCGGCGGATATTCGCTTCTTCTTATGTCGCCGAAGAAAATGATAGTGGCAAGAGATGAAAACGGAGTTCATCCTATGTGCTACGGAAAGCGCGATTCGGGACAGTACGTCGTGGCATCCGAGAGCTGTGCGCTCGATTCGGTCGGTGCGGCGTTTATAAGAGAGATAAAGCCGGGTGAGATAGTCGTCTTTTCGGACGATGGGGTGAAATCCATAACCGACCACTGCGGCAAGAAGCCTGAGGCTATGTGTATTTTCGAGTACTTCTACACGGCGCGTCCCGACTCCGTAATTTACGGTAAATCGGTACATTCGGCAAGAAAGCGCGCGGGTGCGTTGCTTGCGAATGCTCATCCCGTTGAGGCTGACGTCGTCGTCGGCGTTCCGGACTCGGGACTTGACGCGGCTCTCGGTTACGCGGAGGCTGCAGGTATCCCGTACGGCATAGGACTCATAAAAAACAAATACATAGGCAGAACCTTTATAGCACCCGGACAGGACGTTCGTGAGGATAAGGTTAAAATCAAGCTTAATCCGGTAAGCGAAACAGTCAGGGGCAAAAGGGTAATACTCGTCGACGACTCGATAGTCCGCGGAACGACCTCTGCCAGAATCGTGCGCCTATTGAGAAACGCAGGAGCGAAGGAGGTTCATTTCCGTTCCTCTGCTCCCGCATTCCTGAACCCCTGTTATTACGGCACCGATATAGAGTCGAAGGAGTCGCTTATCGCTTGTCACCATGCGGTAGACGAGATTGCGAAGATTATCGGCGCGGATACTCTTGCGTATCTGAGAATAGAGGACGTAAGAAGGGTTGCGGACGGCAGCAATTGCGGCGGTTACTGCTCGGCTTGCTTTGACGGTGCGTATCCTACCGAGGCACCGGTGAAAATTAAAAACAGATTTGAAAATAAAATATCCGAAAGTGAGAATTAAAAGTGAAAAATTCAAGATCCGAAAGCTACGCTTTGGCGGGCGTTGATATCACTGCGGGCTACAAAGCCGTAGAACTTATGAAGGCTCATATCGCGCGTACGCGCAACGAGGGCTGTCTTGACGACGTTGGTGGCTTCGGCGGCTGCTTTGGCTTGCCGACCGGTATGGAGGAGCCCGTTCTCGTTTCGGGCACGGACGGATGCGGTACTAAGGTAAAGCTTGCTATCCTTATGGACAAGCACGATACTATCGGAATCGACGCCGTAGCGATGTGCGTTAACGACATAATCTGCTGCGGAGCTAAGCCGCTGTTCTTCCTCGACTATATTGCTTGCGGTAAAAACGTACCCGAAAAAATCGCTTCCATCGTTTCGGGCGTTGCCGAGGGATGCGTTCAGTCCGGCGCTGCGCTCATAGGCGGAGAAACTGCCGAGCACCCCGGTCTTATGCCGATAGACGATTACGATATCGCGGGCTTTGCGGTCGGTATCGTAGATAAGAAGAAAATGATAAACAACGCCTCGATAAAGCCCGGCGACGTTATTATCGCGATCCCCTCAAGCGGCGTTCATTCCAACGGCTTTTCACTTGTAAGAAAGGTGTTCGATATTGAAAATGCCGACCTTACGGCACCGGTTGCCGAGCTTGGCGGCAAGAGCCTTGGCGAAACGCTTCTCACGCCCACTAAAATATACGTCAAGTCGCTCCTTAAGCTTATAGAGAGCGTTACCGTAAAGGGTGTTTCGCATATCACCGGCGGCGGCTTCTACGAGAATATTCCGAGAAGTATCCCCAAGGGACTCGGCGCGAAAATCGCAAAGAGCGACGTTCGCGTGCTTCCCATATTCGACCTTATTGCTAAAGTCGGCAACATCCCCGAGCGCGATATGTATAACACCTTCAATATGGGCGTCGGTATGAGCGTGACGGTTGCCAAGGAGGATGCACAGAAGGCTCTCTCCGTTCTTCAATCCTGCGGTGAGGACGCATATATTCTCGGTGAAATCATCGAGAGTGACGAGGGTGTCGTTTTATGCTGAGAACTAAGATAGCGGTTCTCGTTTCGGGCGGCGGCACGAATTTGCAGGCGCTTATTGATGCTGAGCGCGACGGAATTATCAAAAGCGGAAAGCTCTCGCTCGTAATATCCAACAAAGCCGATGCTTACGCCTTGGAGCGCGCTAAGCGCGCGGGCATAGACACGCTCGTTATAGAGAAAAAGGCGTACCCCACCCCGGAGGAGTTTGAGGCGGCTATAATCAAAGCACTCAAAGAAAACGGCATCGAGCTTATCGTGCTTGCGGGATTTATGTGTATTCTCAGCGAGAATTTCACAAAAACCTTTGCGGACAGAATAATAAACGTGCACCCGTCCTTGATTCCGTCCTTCTGCGGAAAGGGATTTTACGG
>JAZNFU010000290.1:0-5293 GCA_045576135.1 Eubacteriales bacterium | reverse complement strand
TACGCAATAGTAAATGCAAAAATCGTAATGCCGGATCACATTATTCCCTCCGGCACCGTCGTTATAGAGGACGGCGTAATAGCAGATTTCGGAAAAAACGTTTCGACCGAGGGGCTTGAAACCTACGATGCAAAGGGACTTTACTTAGGTCCGGGTCTTATAGATATTCATACTCACGCCGATGGGGAAACCTTCTTCTACGAGGATCCTTGCAAGGTGGCGCGTGTGCTTTTGGAGCACGGTATCACGGACGTTTGCCCGACGCTTTATTTTAACGTCGGTAAGGATGAGCTGGTAAGACAGATAAATACCGTAAAGAGTGCGGCGCTTTCGGGTGAGGATACTAACATAATCGGTATTTATATGGAAGCTCCGTATATGAACCCCAAATACGGCTGTAACCGTGATAACAACCCTTGGAAAAATCCCATAAACCCCATTGATTATATGCCGGTTTTAGAGGCGGGCGGCGATTTCGTTAAGGTTTGGGTGCTCGCCCCCGAAAGAGAAAATATCGAATCCTTCGTTCGCGATGCAAAGAAAATAAATCCCGGCGCCGTTTTCGCGGTCGGACACAGCGAGGCTGAGCCGAAGGACATCGAGCCGCTTATGAAATACGGACTTAAGATTGCAACGCATCATACGAACGCTACCGGAACGCTTCAGAGATATTCGGAGTGCAGAAGCGCGTGCGTTGACGAAACTGTGCTCTACAATGATTCGATATACGCCGAGCTTATCTGTGATAAAATAGGAATACACGTTGCTCCGTATATGCTTCGCCTTATCAAAAAAATCAAAGGCGAGGATAAGCTGATACTTATTTCGGACGCATTCGTGGATCACGGAACGCCCCCTCCCGGATTTGAAAATGCTGACGACCTGAATTTCGATAAAAACAGCGAAATTGCCGGCTCGAAAATGATTCTCGACGGCTCTTGCAGAAATATGATGTACCACACGGGCGCTTCCCTGACGCAAATCTTCAAATACGCCTCGCGCAATCCCGCCTTGGCGCTCGGTCTTTACGACAGAGGTGAAATTGCTAAAGGAAACGTAGCGAACATTATACTCGTTGACCCTGAGTTCAACGTCAAAAACGTAATTTTAAAAGGAAAATTTATAAAATAAACATAAGAAAAGGAGAAAAATATGAAAAACGTAATTTTTGATCCCCCGACCTCTTTTGCCTTTACCCCCGGTGACTATGTTCCCTTTAAGGACAGAGAGGTTTGCGAAAGACTTCGCAAAATAAGCGGAAAGGACCTCGAAAAGCACGCAAACCCCGATTTCAAAATCAAGGTTATGCAGAACCCTCACCCCGTTCTTATCGCTACACTGTTCTCAAGAATCAAGGAAGCGAGCGAGGCAGGCAAGAAAATCACGCTTATACTCGGTAACCCCGAGCCTGAAACCTATATTCCCTTGGCACAGCTTATCAACTACTTTAAGGTAGATTGCAGCAAGGTACACATCTTTGCAATGGACGAGTGGGCTGACGACCAGGGAAATATCGCTCCCGAAACCTACAAGGCGGGATTTGCTCACTCGATGCTCAAATATCTCGTATATCAGATTGACGAGAAGCTCAGAATGCCTCTTGAAAACGTCAACTACCCCACCAACAAAAATATCGCTCACTACTCGGATATGATTACCGAGTGCGGCGAGGGCGGTGCTGATATTTGCAGCTCCTCTCCCGGATGGACCGGACATATGGCGTTCATCGACCCCGTTGAAGAATTCACGAGCGTTCCTACGATGGAGGAATACCTTGAGCAGAAGGCGAAAATCGTAAAGCTTCATCCGCTTACGGTTGCGCAGAACTCGCTCCACGGCGTATTCGGTCAGTCCGGATACATAGCAGACGTTCCTCCCTGCGCGGCAACCATCGGTCCGGTTGACGTTAAGAATGCAAGAGAGAGAATTGAGGTTCACGCACTTCTCACTAACAACACCTTCTCCTCATGGCAGAGAATGACCTCAAGACTCGTGCTTCACGGTCCGGTTACTCCTCTCGTACCCAGCTCGATGCTTCAGCTTATGAAAACTCAGGTTTACGTTAGCGAAGAAATTGCGGCTCCGTTCGATTGCTGGGAGCAGGTTGGTTACTGATTTGAATTCAGTTAACCGATTTTAAATATATAAAAGGTAGCTCTAAGTTTGAGCTACCTTTTTTGTTGGCTATACGTTTTTATTCGGATTTAAAAACTGCAAGATTTGCAATAGCCGTATTTGAATCCTTGTATTTTTTACGGTGTGATAATCTGCCTACATTGGAAACAACCTCGAATTTAACATATCTTGCCATTCTCGTCTCGAATGACGTAATAACTTCTCCTGAAAGCGCTTGCGAATATTTATGAGCCGCAAATTCGTAATTCGTTCCGTCAAGTGACGTGTAAATTTTGTATTCCGATACGAGCATACCCATCTTTGATGGGATTTTTTTATTTTCGTCAGTGCCGGTGTTTTTTATTATCAGGTGATAATAGCCGACGGCGGATACGCTTTCTTCCCTGCCCAAGTCAATGATAATTTCAGGGTTATGCTTGTCAAAGTAAACAGCATTTTCGGGATTGCCGTCAACTATTGCCGAGATATCGGTAGTATCGAGGTAGGCTTTAAGTTGTGCGGGATTTACGGGAGTAAGCTTGACTTTTTGCGGAGTGTCAAATTCCCTGCCGCACCAAACCGGCATTGACCAAGTTTTTGCGCCTTCAGAATCTATAAATCTTATATAAAAATATCTTGCACTGTCTGATTTTATCGTAAACTCAGTGGTTTTTTCTTTGATATCACATTCAAAAACTCGTTTACCGTAATCCGATATAACCTGACAGATAATCGGCATGGTTTCCTTTGATTTACTAAACGTATCAAGCTCTATTTTGAAGCTGTACGTATCCGTAATGTCGAGCGTCGTCGGTGCGTCAGAGCCGTTAACCGAGTATTTCAGGCGCACGTCACCCGATTCTGTGGCGTAAAATCTGTTTTGCCTGATAGCGTTGTGAAACGCCTCAGCAGTACGTTCTGTTGCCATGATTACGGTTTTTCCGGGGATACAGTCAGACCCATACTCCGGACCGTGAACGTCGCTGGAGCAGGTCGTACTTACTTTGAAACCGGCATCGAGTGCTTGGGATATTGCGTATTCGTGCAAGATGTTACACTTTCCATCGCTGCCGCTGCCCATTTCTATGCCACATACGATGTATTTCATATATTCTGAATTATGATTAGAAAAATCAAAATTCCAAATGCCCGGGGTGCTATATCCAATTATATTTGGATGGGCAAAAATTGCAATCGGAGCTTGTGAATATTTGAAGCTTTCCTCAAAGTCCTCATACGTGCTTGAGCTTGTATATCCCGCACTCATAAGTGTCACGATTTCACCTGAATGGCGCTGCGGTATACCGAATCTGTCTGTCTCGACAAATGAAATTTCCGATTCTGCTCCCGCAAAAATGATAGGACCTGCATTAGTTTTAGCAAGCTTAAAGCCACGCGAAAAATCGAAATCGTTCGTAACGCACGCGTGGTCGGTTATAACGGCAAGATCCAGTACCTCGTCTTTGGAAATCGCACTTATATAATCCTCTATATTTTCGGTTTCGTGAAGCTTAAATTTGTCATGCTCATGAATAATAGAGGTGTGAGTATGCAAGTCCGCCAAATAATAATTGAGCTTACCGTCGTTTGACATCGTTTCACGGGCAAAAACCGATGATGTGTAAGTTTTACCGCAGTATTCTGCCTTTACAAACCCCTCGCCGACGTTCCATACGGAAACGAGTATGGAATTTCTAAATTCGGGAAATACACGAATTTTTGCCACTTTTTCATCACAGCTCCAAGAAATATCACTGTTTTCATTTATATCAGGGCCTAAAAACTCAATATGAACAACATCTCCAACATATGTTTTAACGACGTTTTTGGATAACATATTCATTAGTAAATCCACCTTTTTATGTAGTTACTTTATCCCTATAAGCTATCGACAGCGTTGCACCGATTATTTCCCTCGCACCGAGGGCGCGTATAAGCATAGCGCAAGAGCCCATACTCGCACCCGTCGTGACTATGTCGTCGACGAGAATTACTCGCTTTCCCTTAACGTTTACTTCGGTTTTTCGGTAATCAAAGGTGGCGTTTTTAATCCTTTGCTCTTCGCGCATTTTCTTCTGCGGCGCCTTTGCAGTCGACTTCAAAAGCGAGGCGTACGGAATATCGAGCTTTCGCGCCGTTGCCGTCGCAATAAGCTTCGCGTGGTCGATACCGTATTTCCGTATTGCACCACACCGTCTTGGAACGGACGTTATTATATACTCGGTCTTTTTAGGCGCAATATTTTTCTTCACAGCCGAGGCAAGCTCGGTCGAAAGAAAGTCTAAAACATCGGCTCTGTTGTCACGCTTCAGGCTGTATATGAGCATATTAGAGGGAGTTTCACGCTCGGAGTCTGCGCGGTTTATGTATCTGAAAATCTTTACCAAGCGCCGCACGCAGTGGCGTTTAAGGTAATCGTTCGTGCAGACGCACTCGGATAAAACACGGGAGCAACGCGAGCAATTTCTTTTCTTGTGCTCCGCATATTCGGCTTTACATATTCTGCATAGCGCCCGCTCGTCTATGCCGAGCCGCTCGCCGCAGCAAACGCACCTCGGCACCGATAAGTAATAGAGTAGCTTTTCTGTAAATTTCATAGCGATAATTTCGTCTGACTCAACTTTTGAGTCAGACGTTTGGTTTTCTTTATTTTTGAGCTTTGGGATAGCTGTCCTTAAGACCGACTATTCTGTTGAATACGTTTTCGTGCTTCGTGTCCTTAACGAAATATCCCGTTCTTACGAACTGAAATCTCTCGGCGGGCTTCGTATCGTAAAGCGAGGGCTCTATTTTGGCATTCTGGATTTTTTCAACCGACGCCGTATTGAGATAATCGTCAAAGGTTTTACCTTCCGGGATATCCGATACGTTTTCGATATCAAACAGGAAATCATAGAGCATAACGGTGGTATCCTTGGCATAATCCGAGGACAGCCAGTGTATAGTTCCCTTCACCTTTCTGTCGGTGGGTACGCCGTTTCCGGTTTCAAGATCAGCCGTACAGCGAATTTCCACTACTTCTCCGCTCTCGTCGGTTATAACCTCGTTACATTTTACGATGTAAGCGCCCATAAGCCTTACCTCGCCCTCAGGCTTCATTCTGAAGAATTTCGGGGGCGGTGTGCGTGCGAAATCGTCGCGGTCGATATAAACCTCTTTAGTAAAGGCAACCTTTCGC
>JAZNFU010000289.1:0-1509 GCA_045576135.1 Eubacteriales bacterium | reverse complement strand
CGACTTCGTATTCCAAATATGATTTTCTACGGACCGCCCGGTACGGGAAAAACCACCGTCGCCAACATCATAGCAAGCGCTTCGGGTATGCAGCTTTACAAGCTTAACGCTACCACCGCTTCGCTTTCGGATATCAAGGACGTTATATCCGGAACTGACAATATGTTCAGCGATAACGGAACGCTTCTTTACCTTGACGAGATACAGTATTTCAACAAAAAGCAGCAGCAATCCCTGCTTGAGTTTATGGAAAACGGAAAGATTACGCTTATAGCGTCGACTACCGAAAATCCGTATTACTGCGTTTACAACGCCCTGCTCTCTCGCTCCTCGGTATTTGAATTCAAATCCGTAAAGCCTAAAGAGTGCGTGCCGACGTTACAGCGCGCCCTGCTTATTCTTAACGAGGAATTTTCTCAGAGCAAGACCTGCTCGGATGACGTTTTATTTGCCATAGCATCGGTCTGCGGCGGTGACGTGCGAATGAGCATCAGCGTTTTGGAAAACAGCTTCTATGTTTCGGCTGACGAAATTACCGCAGAAACCGCGAAGGCGCTCTCGCCTACCGTCGTCGGACATTTTGACCGTGACGGTGACACTCATTACGACCTTTTATCCTGCTTACAAAAATCGATAAGAGGCTCCGACCCCGACGCAGCAGTCTTCTATCTTGCGAAGATTTTGGCATCGGGAGATTTGCTTTCAGCCTGTCGCAGAATTCTCGTTATCGCAAACGAGGATATAGGCCCGGCTTACCCCTTGGCGTCGGTTATTGCATACGCCACTACCGAAAGCGCAAAGGCGGTAGGACTTCCCGAGGCTGTAATACCGCTTGCCAACGCAGTATGTATTCTTGCAACAGCACCGAAGTCGAACTCGGCGTATACGGCTTATCACAAGGCGTCTGAGGACATTGCGGCAGGACGCGGTATCGAAATCCCGACGCATCTTCAAAGTCCCGAATTCAAGGGTTATCTTTACCCACACGACTACGAAAACAACTACGTCAGGCAGGATTACCTGCCGCGCGACCTCATAGGACGAAAATATTACGCGTTCGGTAACAACAAAACCGAGCAAGCGGCAAAGGCGTACTATGAAATGATAACCCGCACGGGCGGCGGCAAAAAAACCTGATACGCGTTTTCGCCGGGTATCCGCATATAACTGCGGCATATAACCGCATATAACTGCGGCAAAATACATATATTGACATTTCTGTCTACATTTGTTATAATATCATTATCATTGTAAATTCTGCGGAGGCGTTTAAATGATATATCATTTCATACTCAATCCAAAATCCGGCAAAAAAGACAACAAGCAATTGACGATGGAGCAGATTATAAAAATGGCTTGCTCCAAGCGTCACCTCAGCTATCACATATACTATACGACCTGTCCCGGTGATGCTACCGAATACGTTCGTTCTATGGTAAACATCTCGCAGGACAGACAGCGCTTTATCTGTGTTGGCGGCGACGGAACGATAAATGAAATCGTAAACAG
>JAZNFU010000288.1:0-6960 GCA_045576135.1 Eubacteriales bacterium | reverse complement strand
CAGATGTGGGATGCGTGATATTCAATGCGGAAACCTGCGCGGCTGTGTACAAGGCATTTGCTTTCGGAGCACCGCTGACAAGACTTTTCATATCGTAAAGTCCCGCGGGCAAGCCTATCAAAAACGCCGCCGCGGCCAGTGCACCCTCGGCAAAGAGCGCTCTGCTGTGCGCCTCGTGCTTAAGAGTGATAGTCTGATTTTGAGTGCCGAGTATAACCTCGTGCTCGCCGACGATATTACCCATTCTGATAGCGTGAATACCGATTTCCTCGGGCGTTCTCTTTGCCCTGCCTGACCTGCCGCTGTTAACGTACGCCTCGGGGCGCACCTCGATAAGCGAGTTTGCAATCATAAGAGCCGTTCCGCTCGGAGCGTCGATTTTTCGGTCGTGGTGCTTCTCTATTATCTCGATTTCAGCCTCAGGCATAGCAAGTGCCGCCGTCTTTGCAAGGTCGACGAGCAACGCTACGCCGAGCGACATATTCGCTGAGAAGAAGACGGGTGTTTTTTTTGCCGCGGTGTATATCGAGGCAAGCTCCTCGTCGGTGTGACCGGTCGTCGCAACAACCGTGGGTATTTTATTCCTTGCGGCAAATTCAAGGAGCGAGGGCGCGCAGGTGTGATGCGAAAAATCAACGATACAGTCAATCGCCGCGGTATTTTCAATATCCGCAAGGTCGGTATATACGCGAACGCCGAACTCGTCACTCGGTCCAATATCAACGCCGCCGATAAGCTCGGCACCTCTGTATCCCGCCACGCAAAGCTTTACTACCTCGCGGCCCATATAGCCGCCGATGCCGTTTACAAGTATTTTCATTTTCCTATCTCCTCGGAGCTTAAATGAGATTTTCTTTTCTCATAAGCTCAAGCAATACTGCTTCCTTCTTTTCGTCCATTTTGGTAAGAGGAAGACGAAGATAATTCTCGCAGTATCCCATTGCCGCCATAGCCGCCTTTACGGGTATGGGGTTAACCTCGGAAAACAGCGAATTGATAAGCGGAATAAGACGGAGCTGAAGCTCGCACGCCTCCTTCACCTTGCCCTCAAAATAGAGCTTACACATATCGCTCGTGGTCTTCGGCATAAGGTTTGAAAGAACCGAGATAACGCCCTTACCGCCGAGCGAGAGAATAGGTACTATCTGGTCGTCGTTACCCGAATAGATGTCCATTTTATCGCCGACGAGGTGGGCAAGCTCTGCTATTTGCGATATATTGCCGCAGGCTTCCTTAATAGCGACGATATTCGGGTGCTCGGCGAGCACGGCGGCACTTTCGGGCGTAAGATTACAGCCCGTACGGCTGGGCACGTTATAAAGAATACAAGGCCTCGTCGATGCGTCGGCTATCGCGCGGAAGGATTCGATAAGTCCCTTTTGCGTTGCCTTATTATAATAAGGTGTAACGAGAAGCATCGCGTCAGCGCCCACCTCGCAAGCGAATTTCGTAAGCTCAATCGCATAAGCGATATCGTTAGAGCCCGTACCCGCGATTACCGGAACTCTGCCGCCGACTCTGTCAACGCAGAACCTTATAGCGTCCTTATGCTCCTTATCGTTGAGCGTCGAGCCCTCACCGGTCGTTCCGACCGCAACGATAGCGTCGATACCCTCCTCTATCTGCCAATCGATGAGCCTACCGAACTGCTCGTAATCGATTCCGTCCTTGGTAAGCGGGGTAACGATTGCGGTAGCCGCACCCGTGAATACTGTTTTTTTCATAATAGCACCTCTGATAATAAATTAAAAAAGACAGCCGACCTCTCGGCTATCTTCTAAGTTCAACAAAACAAAAAAAGGACTTAGACGATAGCACTCCGTATTTCTACGACAGCAAAACGGATATTATCCGAGTTGCCAGCAAAATACCCGCCACGGTATCAAGCTTCGGCACCCACGCCTTTCTCACACAGCCTGGCGGCTATACTTGATGCGATACTGTTCGTGCAGTGCGCCTCTATCTTTTCTGCAACCATTATAACACACAAAATTTTGGCTGTCAATAGTTTTGGGCACATAAATAAAAAAATAAACCGAGAAAATAAAAAAAGGCACTCGCTTTTGCGATTGCCATTCTTTCGGCACGAGAATTACCCGTGTTATGCACCATAAGCTTGATGCCCCATCGAACCTCGTACCGTTATCAATTATACTCCCAAATCGTCGGCTTGTAAAGACGGAAAGTTTCACAATCTTTGCGCCAAAGCTTTGTTGAATAGGGAGAATTTTTTCAAAAAATGAAAAGGTACGCCCGAAGGATATCCGAAGCCGCGGACATACCTTTACGTTTGTTTAGATAAGCGTAAAAAATCCGAAACAAGCCAAATTTCAGTGTCTTTGCGCCCTGCTTTGCCCGCTGAAGCTTAGCTGATGGAGTCCTTGACGCTTGCGACGAGGGCGGCAATATCGTGCTCGGTCCAATCCGGATTTACGGGTATATAAACCGTTCTTGCAAGAATATCAAGAGTTTTAGGGCACATATTTTCGGTGTAATCCGGTACTATATGCTTATTTGCTTCCATTTTAAAAGGGTCCATAAGCGGATTAAGCGCACCGCACTTATTCATAATCGGCGTCCAATTTTTGTAGATGTGTTTTCCGGTGTTTATCGGGCTGTGGCATTTTATATTTTCGTTAGCCGTGAGCTTCGCCACCTCCTCAGCCGATGAAAAACGAATAGCAACCGTACTGCCAAGATCACCCGCCAAATCATTCGAGGGCGCGAACTCGCAAATTCCCTCAAGTGCCGAGGTAATACGGCGCTTGTTTTCACGCAAATCCTTTATGATTCCGTCAAGACGTCCAAGCTGTACACGCAGTATCGCCGTCGTTATATCGTTGGTGCGGTACTCGTTTCCGCAGAAAACCGGCGTATTTACGCTGTCAAGCTGATTGCCGAAAAACGCAATCGCATTGCTGTCGTGATAAATGAGCGCGCGCTCGAAAATCTCTTTGTTGTCGGTAAGCAGCGCACCGCCCTCGCCGGCACTTATTACCTTAAAGTAGTTAAAGCTGAGTGCGCCGGCATCACCTATTGTTCCGAGCCGTTTTCCGCGATAGCTTGCTCCGTCCGCTTGACACGCATCCTCAATGATTGCAACGCCGTATTTCTTTGAAAGTGCCGAAAACGCATCCATATTGCAAGGAAATCCCATAATATGCACCGGAATTACAGCTTTCGTATTCTTCGTTATTTTGCGCTCGGTATCAATAGGACAGAGCGTGAGCGTTTCGTCAACCTCGGCAATAATCGGTATTGCGCCCGCCGCAACTACTGCCATAGCCGTGGCAATATACGTGTATGCGGGAACGATTACCTCGTCGCCCGGACCTATCCCCATAGCGACCAGGGCTGACGTAAGCGCTGCGTGTCCGCTTGTCATAATAAGAGCGTGCTTCGTGCCGAAAAGATTACACATTTCTTCCTCGGCGTGCATCGTTTCACGGAGCGAATTGTTGGTTTTAAAGAAATCCTTTGCGTTTAATACTCTCGCTACCGCTTCTATTTCTTCTTTTCCGATTCTGTACATTAGTCTTCCCCTTTCATCGCTCTTAAGTTTTTGAGTGTTTCTTTAATTAAATGGTAATCCGCATCCTTTGCATAAGGCTGAATTTGCGAGGTTAAAAAGTAATCAACCTCATATCCGCCACGGCAAATCTGATCCTCGGTTACAAAATAACCCATATAATCATTGGTTGTACCTATTACGAGCGTACGCGAGCTTGGATTTGCAGCCGCTATTCTCATACCTATTTCCGAAAACGGCTCGTACGGAAAAGGAACTATCGTAACCCCGCCGACAGAAATCAAGGTCTGCCTTACGGGCAAAAATTCGACGTCCTCGTAGCCATCCTCGTATGATTTGATAACGCACTCATAATAGGCTCGCTTTTTTGCGGCAAGATTTATTCGCTCTTTGGTGTACCTTTGAAGCTCTGCCCTTGCCGCTTCCAACGCGATACGTTTATCGAGCGGCAGCATAAGCGTTCCTGTGCGCACACAAAGCCCCACATTTTCAAAGGCGTCACGCTTTCTGAATATTTGAACCGCATCAAGTGCGGCAACAGCTCCTATTTCGAGCGCATAGCGTACGCTTCGTCCCTCAGCCGCAGTTTCTCCGTTGGCAAGCCTTGGTCCGACGTCGCCAGCCGCACTGGCAAGAAACACAGTCGTAGCTCCGGTAATCTCCTCCAAGGTATCAATTACCACTCCCGCCCAATCTCTCGTAATTTCGGTGTTAATGCCTGCGGCGGTACAGTGCGCGCCGTAATGCACGATATTTGCCATAAGCTTATCGTTTTTGTCGCAGAATGAAATCACCGTCATATCGGGGTTGAACGGCCCCCACGGATTCTGTCCAAGACCGATTCTGTTATCCTCTCTTAACACGCGACGGTTACATGCCGCCAAACTCTGCCCCGAGGAAACCTTCATTCTTACCTCTTTAGCGGATTCAACCGCTTCAACCGCGGCGTCAACGACGCACGGAATAAATATTGATTCTATGTACTCCGAATCCGGGTTTCCCCACCCCACGATATCGGTAATACACGGACCGGAATGCGTATGGGTTGCGTGTAAAAGACATCTTTCCCTCGGTACCGCGCACTTCTTCTCTATAATTTCGAAGACTCTGTCGGTAAGCTCTTGTTGTACTACGCATACCGTTACGCTAACCAAGAGTGCGTCAAGCTCGCCGTCCATAAAGTACACGGCAGTCGCTGTCAAATCATCGTTGACCTTTGTGGATATGACATCGGGAGAATACCCCATAAGATTTCCGCCGATTTTCGGCGTTATTATGCGCCTTGCTATTCCAAAATGTAAATTTCCCATATCAAACTCGGTATTTTTTCATAAATTCGAAGCTTATTTTTGCCGATTTCAGCGGATTTTCGGAAATATCCTGCTCCACGATATAATACTTTATCCCGGCGAGCGACGCCTCGTAAAGAATATCGTCAAAATTCATATTTCCCTCACCAAGCTCCGCAAAGCTCTGTCCGTCAGAAACCCTTTTCATATCCTTAAGGTGCAAAATTTTTGTCCTTTTTCCGTGTTTTGCTATAAAAGCTCGCACGTCAATGCCGCCATGCTGTAACCAATACGTGTCGGGCATAAGACAAACCGTTTTATCAAATCCCTCAATATAAAGCTCCATAACCGTTTTACCGCACTCGGTACGTATAAATTCGTTGCTGTGATTGTGGTATGAAAAGCTGAAGCCTCTGCCCAAGGCAATTTTTGCAAAGGAGTTTACGCGGCGAATCATATCAAACGCCTCCGCCTCATTTTTCGTGAAGCTGCTGATACCGATATCGGCAGCACCCACAAGCTCCGCCGCGGCAAACAAGCGCTCGGAATAGCGCTCGCAAACCTCCATATCGGTCAGAATTCCAACGGCAGGCATTTTGCGTTTTTTACATACGGCGGCTGTAAGCTCCACCGTTTCGATATCTCCCGCAAGCTGCACGCATTGATATCCGATTTTTTGAAGTTCCGAAAGAGTTCTTTCGGAATCGGTTTCGGTTTTAGCCAAACCACGCACTGTATATAGTTGAAGACCTAACATAGCGTCCTCCTGTTTTAGTGGTTGAATTTTATCCGACGTCTAAGAATATTTTATCATAAAGCGCAGGAATAGCAATTGCTAAACCTACGCACTTATACCCAAAATTTTACCGTCTGTTGACATATTCCCCGGAGGGTGCTATACTATAATCGCAAGAGTGATAAAATCCTAAGGGGGTGCTTTATGTTATACCAGAAAATGCTGCCGCAGGCGCGGCCGTATCATCTGATTTTAGCCGATAACATCAGGTTCGGCGAGCACAGACACGCAGATATAGAGTTTTGTTATAACCGCGGCGAAAGTCAAATGATTATTACGGCTGATAAAAAGCATGTAGCGCTAAGCTCGGGTGAGTTGCTTCTTTTAGGGCCGGGAGTTTCACACGAATACATTGCAAGCACCGATGGCAATTCCCAAATTTTCTCGGGCATCGTCGGCATTTCCTTTCTCAAAAAGCACTTTCACACATTTTCTAAATTCACCGGCTCGTATACAGTCATCAAGCTTTCCGAAAGCAACGACGAGGACGCAAAAACGCTGAGCGTCATCAGGGAATTGATAGACCTGCACTCCGACCACTCGGAATACGCCGAGCTTATGAGAACAGCGAATTTATATAAGCTTTGCGCTTATTTACTCGCAAGGATTTCGGGCGTTGAGCCTAACAACAAATCAGCGCAGGACATAAACGCTGTCGTTAACGTTGAAAAGGCGCTTGATTTGATATACTACGACTATAAGCAGACCCTATCAATCGAATCGGTTGCTGCGGCAACGGGATATGGAGTAAGCAATTTCTGCAAGCTTTTTAAGAAAGCAACCGGCGTCAGTTTCCATACAGCGCTTAATCAACGCAGAATAACCGTCGCGCTCGGATTTTTGTCCGAAACGAATCTTCCTATAATTCAAATAGCCGCCGAGGTCGGATTTTCGGATTCAAAATCCTTTTGCCGTGTTTTCCGCTCGATACAAAACATGACACCGAGCGAATACAGAGAATCGCAAAAATAACCCCTGCCCCGAAAACGCAACCGACACCCCCCGACGACATAAAACCCATAAAATATTTTAAATAAACAACAAGAGTATGTAGGTACACCTTCTTATTTTTTTTTTAAGCTTCTTGGTAAAATATACGCAGGTAAAACTACGGAAGTTAAATCTTCTTATCGGGGGTGTCTGCTTGACGGTGAACGACGCAGTTGCAAAGCGCATTTCCGAATTGTTGCGTGAAAAAGGTATGTCCCAATACCGTTTGGAGCAGGAATCGGGAATACAACACGGAAGTATGCAATGTATTATGAATGGTCGAAACAAAACGGTAACCTTGAGTACCGTGATTATGCTTGCAAGAGGGTTCCATATGCCTCTGACCGAGTTTTTGG
>JAZNFU010000287.1:0-5948 GCA_045576135.1 Eubacteriales bacterium | reverse complement strand
AGTTTTTCCTCTGCAAAACCGATCGAAGCGAAATCGAAGAAATTCTTATCAACGATGCTTACGATACCGTACGCACCGAGTGCCGACGTAGCAAGCATCTCGATGGGCTTGTGAAGGATAAGAGCAACGATTGCAACGACCGCCGCCGCACCCGCGGAAACGATGAGATTACCCTTGGTGTATACGGTAACCATTTCAAGATACGCGCCGCTGAAGCATACGAGATATGTAATATAACCGAACACTCCGAGATAGCCGACGTAGTAAAGAAGCTTATAAAGTATAGCGAATATCATACCTACGACAGCGCCGACAACATAGTCGGGAAGCGCCACGAAGGAGCTTACTACACCGTCAAGGAAGTACGCGCCGAACACAAAGCCGCCGAGGAAGCAAGCGAGGAATTTCTGTATACCGAGAAGCTTCTTACCGAAGAGCACCTCGATAGCACAAAGCGCAAGCAGTACCATAGGAAGAAACGCGAGAAGCTGTCCGAGCATTCCCTTTACCATATCAACCAGAACCGCCGTATCCGACGTTTCGGTAGCCTTAAATACCGCGCTGAAAATGTTTTTGAATTTCGCTACGAGCTCGGATAAGCTGTATTCGGCATTCAAAAGCCTGTTGAAAATGCCAATGAATCTGTCAATCATAATCGATCCTCTTTCTGACGATTTCGTCACATATTTATTTGATTAAAAACAGTATAACACACGCGAGCGGAAAAATCAAGAGGTTATGTAAAATTTATCACATATTTTTGCAAGATTCGCCACCTTCCCGAGAGTGCGCTCAATCCTTGGCGAATTTTTCAACCGAGGGGTAAAGATTATACACCTTAACGCCCGCCCGATTTGCAAAATTCAAGGTCTGCCCCGCCCCGCTTCGCATATGATAAACATAGGCAATCATCATATCGGCTCGCTCGACCAGCTCGGCGTTGCGTTTTTTCATACAGTCCGCGGTATACTCCTCGCAAACGTATATTACCTCGTCGGCTCTGCCGAGAAGGTACTCGTAGCCGTCGCGCGCCCTCGCACTCCACGAATCAGCCTGAGTCGTGCAGGGCAAAAGCATAACGAGCCGCACGTCCGGGTGCGACGTCCGAAAGGCGATAACCGCGCGGGCGGCAAGCGTGTCGAAGCCGACGGCTCCACCCGAATAAAAGGTGCGCACGCCCTCGCCGTACGCGTATTCGACGGCACGCTCCAAAAGCGCGCGAACGCTGAGCGAATGCTCGGGCTTTATTTTTCTGTGCCCAGTAAAAGAGCAGCTTCCGTATTCCATAACACCTCCGACAAAAACGCCAGAATTTACGCAAAATGACAACCTAATTTTACATCAAGGTGCTTTTGCGAGTTTTTTCTTGCAGCCGGTTTTAAAATTCAACTTAAGCAAGCATCATAATTTTAGCACTATTTTCGCCGCTTGTCAATAGCACCGTTAAAATTACGGTACTCTTTTCGGGCAAAAAATTGGGGATGGCGGAAAAGGCAAGCTCAAAAATGCGAATACCGACCACGCTGAAATTTCAGCGCACCAAGCTACAAAAAACTAAAAAGTTTAAAAAAAGCACTTGACATTTGCACTTGAATATGATATAATTCACGAGAATACGGTTCGGGTATATTCCGAGCCAACGGAGGATTTGTTTTAAATGGACGACGGTGACGGGAATACGTGTCAGTATACCGTAATTGTAATTGAATAGCTCAGGCACAGCCGCGCGGGGACGCTTCGGCTATGCCTTTTTTTGCTTGCCTTAAAACAAATCAACTTGACAAAAAGAAAAATTAAATTATATAAAATACTACATAAAGGAAGGTTTTTAAAACACAACAATGGACGACCATACGGCGATTACGCTTGTCATTATTCTGTTTTGCTTAATAATGTCGGCATACTTTTCCGCTACGGAAACGGCTTTTTCAACCTTTAATAAAATAAGGATGAAGGGCTATGCGGAAAAGGGCAACAAGAGAGCTGAGCGCGTGCTTGAGCTTTCGGAAAACTACGACTCGCTTCTTTCAACCATTCTTATCGGCAACAACATCGTTAACATTCTCGGCGCTTCGCTCGTCACGGTGCTGTTCACGACGCTTTTGAAAAATGCGGACCTCGGTGCTACGGTATCGACGGTAGTTATGACTCTCGTGGTGCTTATTTTCGGCGAGATTTCCCCGAAAACGATGGCGAAAAAGGTGCCCGAAAAATTCGCAATGTTCGCTGTGCCGATTATTTACGCGCTTCTTTTCCTGTTCAAGCCTCTCAATTTCCTTTTCAAGCATTGGCAGAATTTCATTTCCAAATTCATCAAGGACGCCGAGGAAACGGGAATTACGGAGGAGGACCTTATTTCTATAATCGAGGAAGCCGAGGAGGAGGGCGACATCGACGAGCAGGAAAGCACGCTTATCAAGAGCGCTATCGAATTTAACGAGCTTGAGGTCGGCGATATATACACTCCGAGAATCGATATAGTCGCAATTTCAAAGGATGCAACGAACGAGGAAATTGCGTCGGTTTATGCCGAATCCGGATATTCAAGACTCCCGGTATACGAGGACGATCTTGATAATATCATTGGCATTCTTTACTATAAGGATTTCTATACGAAGATTCAGAATACCGACCACCCGATATCCGAGGTTATTAACAACAAGCCGGTTATCTACGTTACGAAGACGATGAAGATAAACGATCTGCTCAAGGAGCTTCAGGAAAAGCAGCTTCACCTCGCCGTCGTGACCGACGAGTACGGCTCTACCGCAGGTATCGTTACGCTTGAGGATATCCTTGAGGAAATAGTCGGCGAGATCTGGGACGAGCACGATGAAAAGCTTGAGGAGGTAAAGCAAATCTCGGATAAGGAGTATATCGTATCCGGAAAGGCTAACCTTGAAAAGATATTCGATATGTTCGACATCTGCGAGGAGCCCGACGTGCTTACCGTTAACGGCTGGGCAATGAAGGAGCTTGGAAGAATTCCGCAGGAAAACGACAGCTTTGAGTCGCAGGGGCTCGAGGTAAGAGTTCTCAAAATGAACGGCAGACGCGTCGAGAACCTTCATATCACCGACGTCCGCCGCGACGAGAGCGACGACTCCGACGAGCAGGACGAAAAGGAAGACTGATCAAAACGACGAAACCGCTTGTGAGCTTCGGCTGTCACAAGCGGTTTTTCTATATTAATTTTACGAACCGGCAGAGTGCTTTTTAAGTGTCGGTGCGGTTTATGACAATTATCATTTGCATTTTCTGCATCTTTTGTTCAATCCGTCAAGCATCTCGCTCAGCGGCAGATTAACGCCAACGAAGATACAGACGGCGAAAACGAGCTTCATAAAAAGCCAAAGCGCCGTAGTTTGCGAGCCGTTCATTGCGAATATATTCTTAGTAAGCCACGCGGAAAGTGAGGCGGATAGAAATGGCAGGCATACGCTTTTCAAGATACTTGCGCGAAAGCTTATTCTTTTTCGAAGTCTTGCAAAGGACAAGCAGAAATTAAAGGCTTCCATTATTATAATAACGACGGCGTAGCCGATAATTCCCATTCGGGGTATAAGAATACAGACGAGCATCACCGACAAAAAGGAGTCGGCGATATTCACCCACATCGAGTACACCTGCTCGCCGATGCCCTTCAACACGGCGTCGGTGACGTGGTCGAGGTACATAATCGGTACTATCGGCGCAAGAATTGAAATAAAGCGCCCCGCCTCGTACGAGCCGTAGAGGACATAGCCAAGCTCCTCGGAAAAGAGCGAAAGGAAAATGCAGACGGTGGCGGCGTAGGTGAGCGTCGCGCCAATCGATTCAGAGCATATACGGGATATGCGCTTTTTGTCCCCCGCCGCATAGCTGCCCGCAAATTCGGGCACGAGAAGTCCCGCAAAGGAGGAAAGCGGCGCCATCGGATACAAAACGACGGGAAGTGCCATTCCGTGCAGTCTTCCGTAATCCGAAAGAGCCAAGGACTCGTCGTTTCTGTAAGCCTTGAGCTTTTTCGGTATCAATACGTGCTCAAGCGTCATAAGCGAGGAGCGAACGTACGCCGAGGCGGCAAGCGGCAGTGCAGTTTTTGCAACCTCGCGAAGCTCACCGCGACTGCGGCGCGCCCTCGATTTCAAGAGTAGATACTGTAAAAACAGGATGAGGAACGCCAAAATCTCGGTAAGCGTTATTCCGAGGCAGACGTTAAATACCGATTTCCCGATATTTTCCGAGGGCAGAGCGAAAATGAAGGCTGCGGTTACTATTATCTTGAAGGCGTTTGAAAAAATCTGAACGGCGGCGTTTGCAAAAACCCTTTTAATTCCAACGAAATATCCGCAAAAAACCGACGACAGCGCGTTCGGAAGAAGCGAAAGCGCCAGGATTTTGAAGGATGCAACCGTTCGGCTATCGTGTATTACGCACTCCCCGATAAGCTCCGCGCCGAAGAAAAGCAGAGCCGACGAGGCTACGCCGAAAATCAGAGAGTAGACGAAAGCGCCGCGCATAACTCCTTCCTCGCTCCCCTCGCCCGACTCGGCTACCCGCGCGGCAACGTGGCGCGTTACGGTTATACCGATGCCCGAGGTTGCGAGCGTTACGGCAAAGGAATATACCGTCATAATCAGCGTATAAAGTCCTATTCCCTCTGCGCCGACCGCGCGGCTGACGAGCGCGCCGAAAAACATACCGACGCTCCGCATTGCAATACCGACGGCGCTCAGAAGCACGCCGTTATAGAAAAATCTTTGTCTGTTCGTCATACACTCACCCCACGGGAAAAAGGAAAAATCCCACGAATTACTCTGTTCTCTCTAAAGGCTATGCTCGCCGAATATAAAAAATCCCGTTTTCGTCTGAAAACGGGATTTAAATTATCTGTGATTTGTCAAATTACGAAATTAACCCTTAACCATTTTGGCAATCTCTGCCGCATAGTCCTCTTCTCTTTTCTGGATACCCTCGCCCTTGTCAAAGCGGCAGAAGCCGGTAACGGTGATGTTGCCGCCGTTCTCTTTTGCAACGGATGCAACGTACTTGCCAACCGACATAGAGTCGTCCTTAACGTAAGCCTGCTCAAGAAGGCAGTTGTTCTCGTAGTACTTGCCGAGCTTACCCTCAACTATCTTGGAAAGAACCGCGTCGGGCTTGTTAGCCATCTTGGGATCGTTCTTCATCTGGCTGATAAGGATAGCCTTCTCCTCCTCAAGAACGTCAGCGGGAACAGCCTCCTTGTTAAGATACTTAACGGGCATAGCCGCAACCTGAAGAGCTACGTTCTTACCGCACTCAGCAAACGCCGCATTGTCGGCAAGGTCGGTATCGAAGGTGATAACAACGCCGGTTTCGCCCTTGTTGTGAATGTAGGTAGCAACAGCGCCCTCGAAGATCTCAAATCTTCTGATAGAGAGCTTCTCGCCGATAGTACCGGTCTTGCTCGCAAGAGCATCGTTTACGCTACCCTCGTCACCCTCGCAAGCGCAGTTCATAAGAGTGTCTACGCAGCAGGGCTTGTTCTTGATTATGGTCTTAAGAATATTTTTAACGAATTCCTGGAAAACTGCGTTCTTTGCAACGAAGTCGGTTTCGGAGTTAACCTCTACCATAGCGGTAACGTTACCGATGGTAAGAATATCAACGATACCCTCAGCCGCAATTCTGTCAGCCTTTTTGCTTACAGCCGCCATACCCTTCTCACGAAGAATCTTTATAGCAGCCTCAAAATCACCGTTAGACTCGGTAAGAGCGTTTTTGCAATCCATCATACCGCAGCCGGTCTGCTTTCTGAGCTCGGCTACGTCCTTAGCTGTAAATGCCATTTTGTATTCTCCTTTTATTGTTATATAGACACGGCGTACGCCGTTTTTTAGCTTAGCTTGTTTAAATTATTCAGCGTCTGCTACAGCTTCCTCAGCTGCAACCTCTTCGGGAAGAGTTTCCTGAACGCCGCCACG
>JAZNFU010000286.1:0-1893 GCA_045576135.1 Eubacteriales bacterium | reverse complement strand
TACATACCGTTTTCAAAGGAAGTGTCAAGGTATTCCTTGTCCTTATCGCTAAGCGTAACGGTTACCGTTACCTTCGCCGAGCTGTTTGCAGCCACGGTTACGTTTTCGCCGTTTTTGGTGCCGCCCTCAACCGACGTAACGGTTACGGTCGCACCGTCGAGGATGTAAGCAACCTCGGCAACCGTGGTATCGCCGCGGCTGGTTTCGGTATCGCTCACACTCTCGGTCATAACGTATGCGGATATATCGTAGCTTACCGCGGTAGTGCCGAAGTTTTCTATGCTGAATACGAGCGAGTAAACGCCTGTTTTATCGGGGTCGTCGCCAAGCTCGATTTTAGCCTTATCCATAACCGATCCGTCATCTCTGCGGTAGGTGATTATGTAGGCGTTGGTTGCGGCGCAGTCAAAGAGGTTTGCAAGACCCGCACCCTGCTTTCTTACCGAGTATGGAAGACCGTTCTTGTTGAGAAGCACGTCCGCCGTGGACATAAGAAGACGGTTTGCGATAGCCGTAATCTCCTTGTTTGCCGCGTAAAGCGTATCGCCGACGTAAGTGTCGTAATCTGGGAAGAATCTATTTATAACGTACTGACGCAAAAGGGCAACAACACCCGAAATGTTGGGCGTCGCCATAGAAGTACCGGATATTCTGTCGTACTCCTGACCGGGAATGGAAGAAAGAATAGATCCGCCGTGCGCGGTGATTTCGGGCTTGATTTCAAGGTCGGGACCCGGACCCCAAGAGGAGAAGTCGGACATAAACGGACCTGCGGACTGGTCGTAGCCGACCTTGATTACACCGCTGCCCGCGCGAGCGAGCATTTCTCCGTCGTCCTTGGAAATGGAGCATACGGGGATTTGCGTATCGCCGACGTTCATCTTGATATCACCCGATACGTTGTTATAGATGATAACGCCTGCCGCACCCATCTGCTCCGCGGTATTTGCCTTTTCCTCAAAGGTCGTCGAGCCACGCTGTATCAGCGCTATCTTGCCGCGAACGTCAATGCCCGTATAGTCGGCTTTACGGCCCGCACCGGGAATTTTGACGAATTCGATGGTTTTGTTTTGGGTGCTATCGCCGAGAAGCTCTTTAACGAACTCCTTTTCCTCGGATACTCTGTCGGAGGACTCGGTGAAGTAGATTATTTCTTCATTGTAAAGTATATAGAAGGTTTCCGAGCCGTTTACCGAAGCAACCGCTAGCGCACCCTCGTAGGTCGCGGGCGAGCCTATTGTAGCGCTGTCGGGGTTGGAGGTAAGACCGAGGTTACCGTTCTTTTCCGAGCCGTAGGTGGAGTTGTAGCTGTTGGACGCCGCAACGACGAGGCTTATACCCCTGTCGCGTATCTTCTGATAAACGCCCGATACCTGCTCCTTGTCTGTTTCACGGCTGAAGCCGCAGGCGGTACCTATCGACATATTGATTACGTCAACGCCGAGTATAACGCAGTCCTCGAGCGCTCTTATAATCCACGAGGTGCGCGCGGTATCCATCGTTTCGGAGAATATCTTCATTATTGCGAGCTGTGCGTTGGGCGCAGCACCGGTAATAACGTCGTCGTTACCCGCAATAATACCCGCAACGTGCGTACCGTGGTCGTATTTTATGGGGTAAACGTCAGAGTCACCGTCCGCATAGTCGAATGCAAACGGAATCTTCTCATTTATGTAAACGTCCGAGGCGGTAAGTCCGGGCTGAAGTCCCTCGGACGTCATAGAGTTGCCCGCAAGAATCGCGGAGACGTCCTTGAAGGTAAGACCGAGCTTTGAGGGGTTGAAGTATTCCTCGTCGGTAGAGAATGCGGTATGGTAGTAGTCAAGACCGGTATCGAGCACCGCGATTACCATTCCGTCACCCTTGTATCCGAACTCGGAGGTATCAAAAATA
>JAZNFU010000285.1:0-1634 GCA_045576135.1 Eubacteriales bacterium | reverse complement strand
CGCTCGTACGCGTCCTTTACGGTTTCGTTGAGATAGGCGAGTGCAGGAGAATTTTTCTCGGTGATAACGCGCGAGAGAATCTGAGCTATGCCGTCCTCCTCGGGAAGCGTTACGCTGACCTTGAGCATATCCTCCTTTTCGGCTCTGTTGACAGCCAAAATTCTATGTCCCCGAACCTTTTTAAGAGGCTCGGAATAATCCGCGTAATCCTTGTAAACGCCCATATCCTCGACAGCGCCCTTGGAGCAAATCGAGCCGTTACGGAAGGTGAATTCACGGAGCATTTTACGCATCTCCGCATCGTTGGAGATATCCTCGGCAATGATGTCCGAAGCGCCCGCAAGCGCCGCCTTGGCATCGGGCACCTCCTTGCCCTCCTCCTCGGATATAAACTGCTCTGCGTACTCCTCGATTGAGGGGGAGTATTCGAGTCTTTGCTCAAGTATATAGTTAGCAAGCGGCTCAAGTCCCTTTGCTCTGGCAATCGAGGCGCGCGTTGTACGCTTCGGCTTATAGGGACGGTAAATGTCCTCAACCTCGACGAGCGTTTTAGCCGCCGCGAGCGCAAATTCTATCTCGGGGGTGAGCTTTTCCTGCGCGGCGATCAGCTGCGAAACCTCAGCCTTTCTTTCCTCAAGCTTACGAAGGTACTGAAGTCTGTCGTTAAGGTCACGCAGAGTGGTATCGTCAAGTCCGCCGGTAACCTCCTTACGATATCTCGATATGAAGGGTATCGTGTTGCCCTCGTCGATAAGGTCAACCGTGCTCTTAACCTGCTCCTCCTTTATACCGAATTCCTCTGCTAAAGTCTTTAAAATATCCATTTGTTTCTCCTTAGGTTTATACAAAAAGCCATATCTGGCTATATGTTCGTTTTTATTTTGCCGCCGATTCGAGTGCGGCTATCTCCCGTGCGGTAAGAAATCTCCACTCACCGCGCAAGAGTGACCCGTCGAGCGAAAGCGGTCCGAATGAAATCCTTTCAAGATAGGTGACTTTGTTGTGAGTTGAGGCTATCATACGCTTTATCTGATGGTATTTGCCCTCGGTGAGCGTAATCACACCCGAAAGTCTATCCTCGGACGGCTCAATTTTCGCACTCTTACATTCGTAACCGTCAGCCAGAGTAACACCGGTGGAAAACAGCTCCTCGACGCCCTCCCCAAGCGGCTCGTCGCATCTGTAAAAATAGCGCTTCTCAACGTGGCGCTTCGGCGAGAGCAGCGTGTGTGCGAGCGGTCCGTTGTTGGTAAGAATCATAAGTCCGAGGGTATCCCTATCGAGTCTGCCGACCGGGAAAAGCTCGATTTTACGAAGCTCGGGCGGTAAAAGCTCGGTGACGACGGGAAGATGCGCATCCTCGGTCGCGCTGACGTAGCCGTCGGGCTTATTGAGCATAACGTAGGTAAAGCGGCGATACTCCACCGCTCGCCCCATATAAACGACCGACTGCGACTCGGGATTTATATGCCGCGACGCATCGCGGCAGGGCAGACCGTCCACGAGAAGCTGACCGCGCTTTGCGGCGGCAGTGCCGCTATGTGGCTGACCATGCAACTCGTGCGGCACAAGACCCGCCACCGCCGCTTTATGTGGGGTCTGCCCGCCATTACGGCGTTGCAGGCGGCGGCCGT
>JAZNFU010000284.1:0-7376 GCA_045576135.1 Eubacteriales bacterium | reverse complement strand
AAGGTGAGTGCCGATGTGCTTTTTTCGCTTGACAAAGCGTTTTTGCGTTGATATAATATATTCAATAAATAAAAATGATGTGAGGAGATTTTGTTATGAGCTTCGCTCCGTATATAACGACTAAAACCTATTTGCCAAGATTCAATACTGATGAGCTTTTTGAATTACCCGCGGGGAGCGTCAGCTACACCGGCGAGTATGACAGGGCGGTACGCTTCGTCGCAGAGCATCAGTCAAAGAATACGAGGCTTTGGAGCGTGTTCGTCGAGCAGTATAAAAATCCCATTGATGCGGACAACGGCGGTTGGCGTGGAGAGTATTGGGGCAAAATGATGCGCGGTGCGGCTTGGGTGTATAAGTACACTGGGGACGCAGAGCTTTATTCCATTCTCGAAAATGCTGTTTTGGATCTTCTTAAAGCCCAAGATGCCGACGGCAGATTTTCGAGCTATGTGAAGGAAAATGAATTTTCCTATTGGGATATGTGGTGCAGAAAGTACGTTCTTCTCGGAATGCAGTATTTTTACGATATATGTAAATCCGACGAGCTCAAGGAGAAAATCATAAACGCGCTCTGCCGTCACCTTGATTATATAATCGACCGTATAGGCGAGGGTGAGGGCAAAATAGATATCCTCGACGCAACGACGCACAACGATTGGACTTGGGGTGCGCTTAATTCAAGCTCTATACTTGAGCCTACTGTACTCCTTTACAATATAACGGATGATGAAAAATATCTTGATTTTGCGGCGTATCTTGTCAGACGAGGCGGAAGCAAGTGGGGAAATATATACGAGCTTGCCGTCGCGGGCGAGAAAAAGCCGTATGAATTCCCCGTTAGAAAGGCTTACGAGGCGATATCCTATTTTGAAGGTGTTCTCGAATACTATCGTGTCACGGGGGATGAGAGTGCAAAGCGTGCGTTCCTTAATTTTCTTGACGGTGCTATTGAAACCGATTTTACGATAATCGGGTGTGCGGGTACTTATCACGAGCTTTTTGACCACAGCTCGATAATGCAGACCGAGTATAACGATGAGGTTAAGCAGGAAACCTGTGTAACCGTCACTCTTATGAAGGCGTTTTATCAGGCGCTTTGCCTTACCGGTGATGCGAAATACGCCGATGCTATGGAGCTTGCGGGTTATAACGCAATGCTCGGCAGCATTAACTTTAATAAAAACACGGCGGTTGCCACCGATGAGGCACAAAGGCTTGAATATAAGTACGACGAGGGTGCGGAATTCTTAAGGCTCATAGAGGGCTTCACGTTTGACTCCTACGCTCCGCTTTACAAGGATAAGAGAAATCGCAGAGTCGGAGGCTTCCAGCTGATGTCGGGCGGCGCTTACGGCTGCTGTGCGTGTATAGGTGCGGCGGGGGTTGCCGTTATGCCTCTTTCCTCGATTATGGCGGCGCACGACGGCTTGCGTATAAATCACCTTATGAACGGTACGGTTAAATTCGGCGGTATAGCTCTTGAAATCAAGACCGAATATCCTTACGGCGAGCGTGCTGATATCAAAATAACCGAAGCTGTGGATACCCCGCTTTCTATCGGTATAAGAGTGCCCGAGTTTGCAAGAGGTGCAATGACCGTCGACGGCGAGAGGGCAGAGTCCGACGAATACGGCTACGCCGTGATAACGAAAAGGTGGGTAGTGGGCGACGTTATCAGCGTGGTTATTCCGAGAGAGGTTAGTATCGTTGAGCTTAACGGAAAGCTTGCGCTCAAGAGGGGTGTCATAACCTTTGCTCTTGACGAGCGAAATCAGGATATTAACGTAAAGCTTGGCGGCAATATAACGTCGGTTAAGGAAATAAAGCCCGACTTTGACGTAAGAGAGGCGCTTGAGGTGGAGTTTGCCGGTGAAACCAAAGTCCTCTTTACCGACTTCGCTTCGGCAGGGGCACAGTGGGATAAGCCGAAAAACAATATAACCGTTTGGATAGATAAAAAGTAAAAAAATCGGTGTGCTGATATTCAGAGTGCTCTTTTTGAGCGCCTTGCAATGTCAGCGCGCTTGCTTTTTTGAAAAAAGCAGAAAAAAGTAGAAAAAGTAGAAAAAACAAAAAATAATATTTGCTTTTTTTAAAGTTTTGTGATACAATAATAAGGTTGAAAAGAAAATTTATAAAATTAGAGGTACAGCGTATATATGAAGCGTACGGATTTAAGAAACATAGCGATAATTGCTCACGTTGACCACGGTAACACGACTCTCGTTGACGAGATGCTCCGTCAGGGCGGTATATACCGTGAAAATCAGGAAACCACCGATCGCGTAATGGACTCCAACGACCTTGAGCGCGAAAGAGGTATAACCATACTTGCAAAAAACACGGCTATTCATTACAGGGGCGTAAAAATAAACGTAATAGATACACCCGGACACGCTGATTTTGGCGGCGAGGTTGAGCGTATACTCAAAATGGTTAACGGAGTTATTCTTCTTGTCGACGCGGCGGAAGGACCGATGCCGCAGACGAGATTCGTGCTTGAAAAGGCACTGTCAATGAATCACAGAGTAATAGTCGTCGTAAATAAGGTCGACAGACCCGATGCAAGACTTGACGAGATAGGCGATGAGGTGCTTGAGCTTCTTTTGGAGCTTAACGCAACCAACGAGCAGCTCGATTCTCCGATGCTGTTTTGCTCCGGACGTGCAGGCACGGCATCGCTTGACCCCTTCACACCCGGAAAGGACCTTACACCGCTTCTCGATACGATACTTGAATATATGCCCGCACCAGAGGGCGAGGAGGACGAGCCGCGTCAACTTCTCGTTTCCTCGATAGACTACAACGAGTTCGTCGGCAGAATCGGTATCGGCCGTATCGAGCGCGGAAGCATTAAGCAGGGACAGGGCGTAGCAATATGTAACTATCACGGTATGGGAAAATCAAGACCTGCGAAAATCGTGTCGATATATCAGTTCGACGGACTTAAAAGAGTGCAGGTTGAGTCGGCAAACGTCGGCGATATCGTATGCTTCTCCGGTTGCGAGGATATATCCATCGGAGATACGGTTTGTGCACCGTCAAAGGTAGAGCCGCTTGAATTCGTAAAGGTTGGCGAGCCTACGATGGAGATGACCTTCTCCGTAAACGATTCACCCTTCGCGGGGAAAGAGGGTAAATTCGTAACCTCGCGCCATTTGCGTGCAAGGCTTTACCGAGAGCTTCTTAAGGACGTTTCACTCCGTGTTACCGACGGTGATACGACCGACAGCTTCAGGGTTGCGGGCAGAGGTGAAATGCACCTTTCCATTCTTATAGAAAATATGCGTCGCGAGGGGTACGAGCTTTGCTGCTCGAATCCGAGAGTTCTTTACAAGGAAATCGACGGAGTAAAATGCGAGCCTATCGAGGACGTTATTATAGACGTGCCTGAGGCTTACGTCGGCTCGGTTATGGAAAAGCTCGGCTCAAGAAAAGGTACTCTTAACGATATGCAGCTTAACGGCTCGCGTCAGAAGCTGTTTTACACTATTCCCACCAGGTGCCTTTTCGGTTACAGAAGCGAGCTTTTGACCGATACCAGAGGAGAGGGAATTATATCCACGATATTTGCGGGCTACGAGCCATACCGCGGCGAAATCAAGACTCGCTTTACCTCGTCGCTCGTTGCGAGTGAAAAGGGTGTTGCTACTACCTACGGACTTTATCAGTCACAGGATAGAGGACCGCTCTTTATCGGTCCGCAAACTCCGGTTTACGAAGGAATGATAGTCGGTGAAAACCCGAAATCCGACGATATCGAGGTAAACGTATGTAAGGAAAAGCATCTGACCGCGATACGCTCGTCGGGCGCTGACGAAAAGCTCACGCTTATAACCCCTATACAGATGTCGCTTGAGGAAGCAATAGAATTCATAAACGACGATGAGCTTATCGAGGTAACGCCGAAAAGTATTCGCCTTCGTAAAGCAATCCTCGATACCCCCACCAGAAAGCGTATTCAGGCGCAGAAGCGCGCGGCGCTTAAAGAGGGCAGATAATAAAATCCCCCTAAGCTTATAATAAAAATTTCAAATCCCGCTTTTGCATCGGAAAGTAAGCCGAAAAGCAAAATGCGGGATTTTTTGCACAAATGTACTTGTTTGTTTGCAAAAAAGTTCTTTTTTATAAGAAGATAGCTATTCCTTAACAAGCTGTACGCCGCGCCCGAAATCTATCAAAAGCGGAACCGAAATAAGAACCAGCGTGACAATTCTCAGAGTCAAGCTGCTACGCATAAGAAAGAGTGAAAGTGCGACGAGTGTGCAAAACAGCGTCAGCGAAAGTGAATTTTTGACGTTCAGTATTTCCGAAATACCGCGTCGCCTTGCTATCGGAAGGCTTGATAAGAGCATTATGAGATATGATATCGGAATTGCGAAGGCGACGTACGAAAAATGCGGAAAGCGTGAAAATATAAATGACAGCAAAACCGCACTCGTACCACCAGCAACGGACGGCAGGGAAGCAATAAAACCGCCGCCGTGGCTGAGTGCTACGGATACAATTGCAAACGAGAAATAGGGAATAGCCGATACGGCAATCGGATAAGCGGCAAACAGCGCCTCGGAATAAGCGTCGGGCGCTAAAAAGCTCATAATTTCGGGTGCTATGGCGAGAAGCGCCAGCGAAAGCCAGGTGATTATGCGGCAGGATATTTCCGATACGTCGCGCACGGTGCGGTGATTTTTTGACGATAGCTTTCTCAAAATCCACGGCGAGAGCGCCGACAGCGGTGCGGATGCACAGAACAGTAGCAGCGAGCCGACCATATCCGCAATCGAATATCGCGCGAGTGCCTCTTTGCCGTATGCCGACGAGATAAAAAGCTTGTCGGCGCGGGATATCAGCGCAATCGATATATAGTGAGGAAAATAGGAAAGTGACGAGCGTAAAAGCCCAAGCATCATTTTCGGTGAAATACTTTTCTCTCGTTTGAATATAATATAAATCAGTATGACGAACGCAATGAAGCTTACGACAAGCTGTGCAAGTATTTTTGCATAAAGCTGTACGTTGAAAAGGCGAAGCATAATAATACCGAGCAAAATCGGCAAAATTCCCGTGAGCACGTTGGTCCAAAAAACGACTCGGTAGTTGTATTTGAATTTTGACGACGCGAGATACAGACTTATAACGGAAGTGAAAAATATCTGCATAAACATAACCGAAGACATAAACACTCCAAGCTCGGTCAGCGTCGACGTATAAGGATAAAATGCAAAGTAAAATAGGCAAACGGTGCTCACTAACAAGAATTCCAACAAGCAGGCGCTTCGTAAAAGCTTTTCCTTATCTTCGGCTTTTTGCATTGCTCTCATATATACCGCGCCGCCGATTTCAAAGGTGGATATTATCGTGAAGATTCCTATCCAGCTCATATAAAGCGTGTATACGCCGTAAGAGCGCTCGGAGAGGATACGGGTGAATACGGGTGTAAATAAAAATCCGACGCCTCTGCCGAGCACTACCGATATAGTGTACCACAACGATGCGCGTGCCGGCAATTTTAATTCCGAAAGCTTCAATCGATCACCCCCCCTGCGTTTTTAGGAATTACCTTAAATAACAGTCGTTTTTAAATTTCCCTCAAAAACGGGGATTTAAAAGCGGGAAAAGTAGGGAAATGTAGGAGAAAATGAAGTTTTTTACGTTGAAACTTGCAAAAATCACACTCGTTTTAGCCGCTTTGCTGTATAAAACGTAAAAAAATGCAAGAAAACACAAAAAAATGTTTATTTCGCTTGATTTTTCCTTATATATGTTGTATAATAGGCTATACATTTTATTTTAGAGGTGATACATATGTTCAAATCCGAATACTTAAACGACCTTATGGCGAGAGTTGAAAAACGAAACGCAGGCGAGGTTGAGTTCCATCAGACCGTGCGCGAGGTTCTTGAGTCCATCGAGCCCGTGCTTGAGCAGAGCCCCGAATACGTAAAGAGCGGCGTTATAGAGCGAATGGTTGAGCCTGAGCGCATTATCAAGTTCAGAGTTCCGTGGATCGACGATAACGGCAACGTGGTTGTAAACCGCGGCTTCCGTATTCAGTTCAACAGCGCTATCGGTCCTTACAAGGGCGGTCTTAGATTCCATCCGAGCGTAAACGAGTCTATCATTAAGTTCCTCGGCTTTGAGCAGACGTTTAAAAACTCGCTTACCAGTCTTCCTATGGGCGGCGGTAAGGGTGGATCTGACTTTGACCCCCAGGGTAAGTCGGACGCCGAGGTTATGCGCTTCTGCCAGAGCTTTATGACCGAGCTTCAGAAATACATAGGTGCTGATACCGATGTTCCTGCGGGTGATATCGGTGTTGGCGCGAGAGAAATCGGTTATCTTTTCGGTCAGTATAAAAGACTTCGCGACGAGTTCACCGGCGTTCTCACCGGAAAGGGACTTTCCTACGGCGGTTCTCTCATTCGTCCTGAGGCAACCGGCTACGGTGCTGTTTATTATACCGTTGAGATGCTTAAGCACTTCGGTGACGATATAAAGGGTAAGACCTTCGCAATTTCCGGCTTCGGTAACGTTGCTTGGGGTACCGTTCAGAAGATTACCGAGCTTGGCGGTAAGGTTGTTACCATTTCCGGTCCTGACGGATACGTATACGATAAGGACGGCATCAACACTCCTGAAAAGATCGCTTATATGCTTGAGATGCGCGCTTCCTGCCGTAACAGAGTTGAGGATTACGCCGATAAGTTCGGTGTTCCGTTCTTCAAGGGTGAGAAGCCTTGGGGCGTTAAGGCTGATATTCTTATGCCTTGCGCTACTCAGAACGAGGTTCGCGAGGCTGATGCTGAGAAGATTATCGCTAACGGCGTTAAGTATTACGTCGAGGTATCGAATATGCCCACTACCAACGAGGCTATCGCTATGCTTAAAAAAGCCGGCGTAATCGTTGCACCCTCTAAGGCAGTTAACGCCGGCGGGGTTGCTACCTCGGGTCTTGAAATGTCGCTGAACTCTATGCGTTATTCCTGGACCGCAGAAGAGGTTGACGCAAAGCTTAAGATGATTATGAAGAACATCTTTGATGCTTCCGTAAACGCGGCTAATAAGTACGGACTTGGCGACGATCTCGTTGCGGGTGCTAATATTGCAGGCTTCATTAAGGTGGCTGATGCAATGATGGCACAGGGTTGCGTTTAATGGCGGAGCTTTTTGGCATAACCGAAAACGAAATAAATAACCACTTAAAAAGTAGTAATGTTGAAAACCCGACGCTCGTCGGGTTTTCTTCGTTTTTATCCTTGCGTATATGCCTAAAAGCGCGAACGCTTGTGCGTTTTAGGCTTAATATTTATTCTAATATCTTTAATATGGCTCAAACGCTTGACATTGGAAGATTTTTGGTGTAAAATTATACT
>JAZNFU010000283.1:0-8266 GCA_045576135.1 Eubacteriales bacterium | reverse complement strand
GAAAGCTCCTTCATTTTTCCACCGCCACGACCGGTCATAGAAACGGTTGCTATGCCCATAGCTCGTGCCACGGTTATAGCCAAAACGCAGTTTTTCGAGTTGCCCGAGGTTGAGAGCGCGATAAGCGCGTCACCCTGCTTTCCAAGACCGAGAAGCTGCTGGGCGTAAACCGCATCCCAGGATTTGTCGTTTGCGTATGCTGTCATAATTGCCGTTTGCGAGTTGAGCGAATATGCAGGGAGCGCTCCCTCAAGAACCTCACAAAGATATTTGCCGTCCTCGCTATCGTAAAGCCTGTCGTACACGTCGGGATTTATCGGGCGGTGCTTTTTGAAAGACTTTAAAAGCTCGCCGACGATATGCTCCGCATCCGAGGAGCTGCCGCCGTTTCCGCATACGAAAACGCGTCCGCCCGAATTGTAGCAGCGGCACAGAATTTCAAAAGCCGCCTCAATATCGGCACGGCACTCGGCAAGTGCGGGATATTTCGTAATAAGCTCGTCTAAAATTGCGTTTTTCATTTATATATACTCTCCTTGTTAGTCGTTTTCGTTCATAGCGGCTACCGATATTGCCGCGACGTCGCCCACGTTTTCGGACAGCTTCGCGGGTAAAATTTTGCAAATTTCTCTGCTTGGTAAAAGCGCCTCACGACGAAGCTCACGCTCCAACGTGGGTATAAAAAGCTCCGAGGAACGCATAAATACGCCGCCGAGAACGATAGCCTCGGGGTTGATAATATCTATGATTGCGGATAGTCCGCGTCCGAGCATTTTGCCCGATTTTGCAAACACTTTTTTACAAAACTCGTCGCCCGCCTTGGCGTAGCGTGCAAGCTCCTTGGTGCTGACGGCATCGTAGCCGCCAAGCTCCGCGATGCATTTTGGCATAACTTTTTCACGCCTTGCCATCTCTATGGCAAGGGTGCGAATACCGCCGCCGCTGCAAAAGCCCTCAAACGAGCCGCGCTTGCCGTAGCCGACGGGACCGCAGGCTGAAAGCCTTATATGACCGACCTCACCCGCATTTCCGTTAGCACCTATATACAGTCTGCCGTCGAGTATAAGCCCTGCGCCGAGTCCCGTGCCAAAGGTGAGAAATACCATATTTTCGTATCCCACACCCGCTCCGAATTTCCATTCCGCAACCGCGCAAGCGTTAGCGTCGTTTTCAAGATAGGACGGTATTGAAAACGTGTTTTTGACGTATTCGACGATGCGGAAATTTTCCCATCCGGGCAAATTCGGGGGATTCAGGATTACCCCCTCTTTGCTGTCGAGCGGACCGCCCGAGCTTATTCCCGCGGATTTTATTTCATATTTTTTTAAGTATTCGAAAACGTGTGGCTCAAGCTCGCCAAGCGTCAGGCGCGGGTCCTTTTTCGTCGGAGTTTCGACTCTTTCCAAAATCTTGACGCTATCCCCCTCGGCACAGCCGACGCTGACCGCACATTTCGTGCCGCCTATATCAAATCCTAAATAGTGCATACTACCTCTCGTTTCGTGTTGGTTTCGTTTTTCGAGCGCTTCGCGCCGTATATAAGAGCTTCGGCTATCGGTCGGGTAATCCCGCCCGAAATTAATATAAATTTTCAGCCGTCAGCCTTTAGTTTGTTAAAGTCTATCTTGCCTATCTTCATTTCGCTATACAGCATTTTTGCAAGGTAGTGGACGTTTGCTGACGCTACGCCCTTTGAGTTTCCGAGTACTATCACTCCGATTTTTCGGCTCTTGTTTATAATTACCGAGGAGCGAAACGTGCCGACACCGCCGACGTGCCAGAGCTGATTTGACTTTTTGTAGGTATGCCAGCCAAGACAGCAAACGAGGTTTCGCTTTGGAGATACGGTCGCGGGGCAGGGCTCGTGTGCATTCGTGATATAAGGCTCGCAGCACTCGATTTGCGCGCCGATATAGGCGAGCATATCCTCCACCGTGCTGACGAGTCCGCCACTCGCAATATAAGGGTTGTCGTCCCTCCAACGCCAAAAATCCACCGTGTGAGTGCCGAGTGCGGATTTTGGCAGCCTTTTATCCGCTGGTGCTGAGATGACCGTGTTTTTCATTCCGAAATCTTCACTCACAAGCTCGGTTATCAAATCCGAGAAGGCTCTATCCGAAACAGCCTCGGCGACGACGGCAAGCACGGCGTAGGGAAAATCAGAGTAGGAATATCCGTACGACCTTCGCCGCCGCCTGCGCCTCGCGAGGCACTTTAACACGGTTTGCTTAGTACAGCTCTCGTAAATATTCCGCCGCGCGTATCCGTGGCGCAAAAGCGCGGGGACGGTTATCTCCGCGGGCGTCAGGTGTCCGTAGCCCGCCGTGTGTGAAAGAAGCTCGCGCACGGTCGGATAATTACCCCTCGGTAAATCGAGATATTCGGATACGGAGCTGTCAAGCCGAAGCCTGCCCTCGCACGCAAGCTTAAGCACCAGGTGCGCCGTAACCGTCTTGCTGACAGAGCCGATATCGTATTGCAGCGTCTGCGGATTTTCTCCGTTTGACAAAACGTAAAGCCTGCCTTTTTTATAAAAGCCTACTGTCAGTGACTGATTTTTTGAGAGGGCGAGATATTTATCTATTGAATTTTTAACCTTTTGTCTGAATGAGTCGGTGGATAAAACGTCAATCACTATTAAGCTCCTTTTGGAGTGGTTTAGTGGTAAAAGTAAATCTCTGTTTGCATTTTGCGCTCGCAACGCGATAAAATAGGTGCGCCACGCAAAACCGATTGGATTACTTTGCTATAACGCCGAGCGTTTCGTGAAATTTTTCACCGCGCAAAACCGCACGTCTTACCGCCTCGGCAAGAGAGGAGACGGGGTAGCGGTATTTTATATTCGTCGGCGTCGTGTCCCAAGCGAAAAGATACCTGATTAAAGCGAGCGATTCGTCCTCGGAAATTTTATCGAACGTATCGCCGAATTTGATAATTCCGCTGTCAGCCGGCAGATATTTCTTAAGCGTTTCGTCAAGCAGCCAGGAGTGGCAGGTGAAGCACTTGTAGTTGAAATCGGAGAAGTATTTTTTAAAGAACTCGCGCGCTGTGTCGAGCGATTCGCGGCAAAGCTCGGGGGTGAGCCTTTCTCCCCCGGGGATATGAATTTCTATTACGGGGTCGCCGCGGCGGACGTCGTATTTCGGGATGTCGACGTGCGCGCTTGCCATATTGTACTGAAGTCTTCCGAGCTTGAAAATACTGCCTGACGTGTGATACCTCAGCCACTCGAGCTCGCCAAGATAAAGCTCACCCTTGATATCCGAGTGTATCTTGCACCAGGTCACGATGTCCGAAAGCGTTTCGGTAACGACACCGTCGGGGATGCCGAGTGCCTTAGCCTTCTTCTCGACCCCCTCGCAAAGATAGAGGTAGGAAAGCAGGTTTCGGCGTCCGTCGGTGCACTCCGCGTCGTATCCCTCGGCGGTAATCGCGTCCGAGATGCGAACGGTGTCAAGCGCTCTTTTGAATTCACGGTCGTAATAAGCGGGGAAGCCGAGCCTTTCGTACCATTTTTCAATAATTCCGCGCACCTCGGGATTGACGCCCTCTGGGTGCTTTTCGGTGGCGCGGCACTCGTCGCACCTTCCTATAAAGCGCAGAAGATTGTTTTTATACATATTCTCGCGGCAGGCAAGGCTTACGCCAAGCCCGTCGAGTATTTTTTTATCTCTTTCGAGGCAGCCGCCGGCGTACTCCACGTCGTAGCGGTCGGCAATACAGTCGAAGCCGACGAGTATGTTTTTGCTTGCGTCGTAGCCAGCCTGAAAAAGCTTCGTGAAAAGCTCGCGGCGGTAAATAGGCGGCGTGCCGGGGGTGATGTCGAAGAACATTTCCGCGCTCCGTCCGCTCTTGTGCGCGTCGAGGAATTTGCCGTACATAGCAATACACTCGTCCACCCACGGCCACGAGCAGTGACCCATAGAAAACTTAAGTCCGTCAATCTCAACGAGCGCTTCCCAATTTACCGGGCGGTTGTATTTCGAGGATGCGTGTCCGTCCCACAAAATTCCCGAGTGGAAGAATACGGGAACGCCGAGTCTTGCAATCTCGCGAAGCACCGCCATCGGCTGCTCCTCGTATATGTAGTAGTCCGAGCATATCATTTTGAAGCCGACGACGCCCGCCCCTACCGCGCGGCGAATATTCTCTATAATATTTTCCTCGTACGGATATATCCACAGAATCGGGAAAATGCGGTCCTCACGTCCCCGGCACCAGCCGAGCACCTCGGTAAGACGCTCATCAAACGACTTTGCCGCGCCGAAGAAGGAATTCTGCTCTATGGGCGGCTCGGAAAATACGCAGCCGGCCCATACGCCGAGCGTAGCCATATCGCCGAGCATCTTTTCGGGTGCCGGCTTCGTTCCCACCGCGTGAATGTGTGCATCGTAAATTTTCATTTGTTTTTCTCCTGAATAGTTGTTGGTTGTTGCAAATTATATTGATTTTGTATATAAAAGTTTACTTATATCGTCGATTGTGGCAAAAAAGCTCTGCTCGCTTTGCGCGACAGCGATGTCGGCTAAATGGATTTTGTGAATTTGCAATTCGGATAGTTTGGGCAACCGTAGAAACGGCCGTTTTTTCCATTTCTCAGAACCAAACGCGATCCGCAGCGGGTACAGATTTCTTCGGCGGTTCTCCGTTTTGCGCGCAGATTTATTGCACCGCATTCCACTGTGTTCGACTTTAAAGTGTTGCAGGTATGGCAGAGTGTTTGCAGGTTTTCGAAGTTGGATTTGCCACCTTTGGATATAGGATAGATGTGGTCTATCTCAAGGTCATAGGGGGAACCGCAACGGCAGCAACAGTTTCCGTCACGATTGTAGATGGCAAAGCGGATTTTGTTGCTCACCTTGCCTCTTTCCACGCGACAAATTGATTGCCACACGTCCTCGTCGGTGAAAAAATTTCCGTTTTTATGCGACAATTTTTCTATGACTCGTTTTATTTCGATTGAGTCAAAGGTATGATATTTGCTATCTATGAAGGCGCCGTGTATATTTGTCAAAGTAAGAATCACTCGTATTGTAAAATCCGTTTTGGGTTTGATTATCGCACTTTCGAATAGCTTTTTTTCCTTAGTTCTTCTTAGTTTTTCAAAATGCAACGGAGGCTGTGCGTCATATTTGTCAAACTCCATTTCAGTGATACTCTTTGAATAGCCGGAAAAATTTTTTGCATTTTTTTCTGCGGAATTTATAGCGTTTAACACTTTCTTCTTTTGATGTACGAGCTTATACGTAAGATAGTCGAGCGGAGAAATATCTGTATAAAAATTTTCGTTATCGTATGAGTTTTCCATATCGAAATCGGGAATTTCTTCAAAACTACAGCGGCAGTTTAAATCTAATAATCTCTTAATGGCAATGCTATGGTCTGATACGAATCTTTCGTATTTTATATTGATGATTTTATATACTACATATATCGCAAGAGCTACGACGGCTACCGCAATGGCAAGTATAAGAATCCAAATATTGTTTTTAAGAAAGGTAAAGGCGGCTTTTATTATAGCAACGGCGAAGATAAGGATAAAAAAACCTAATAAAATATGCGCCGCATATGTATTTGAATATGATTCGCGGCGTCTGTAATAGCGACGTCTGTAGTATCTGCTCATTGTTCTACCTCTGATTGTTGAAAAAATGATACGTTGCCGACGGGTGCTTTAAAATGAGCTTTCGAGTTTTACTCAAAGGCAACGCTCGTCCTTAGCCGTTTTCCTTCGCGGTGGTGATGGAAGAGATAAGCAATTTGCGAATTTTACTGCATTTTGCAAACATATTATTGTATTCTTCCTCGGTTATTATGTTAGTGTCTTTGAATAAATCGAGCCAATAATCAGTTTCATAACACTCCTTGAGTGCAATTTGAAACTTGTTAATAAAATCTGCTTTACTTGCTGCATAGTTTGCTTCGTGGATATTTGCTCCGATGCTTGTACCACTACGCAAAACTTGATTTAAAAGAACATTGCTTTTGCGATTTTCTTTTATATCGGTGCAAAGATTAACGATATCAACCGCAAATTGCTTTGATAAATCGACTAAAAAATTTTCTTTCATTGTAATGCCTCGTTTTTAATGATTTGACGGCGATGCCGTCATGAATTGAAGCTGTCGCATCATGATTTCTCGCGCTATTGCGCTCCATGAATTGAATTGCGCGTATAACCTTATGCGCCCGCAGGCGCAATTCATGGCGTAGCCAATTCATGAGTGTGATGCACTCAATTCATGCGCTCGCGCAATTCATTGTCGAGTCGTCGTGTTAAGCACACGACAGACTCGACGTGTCCCGTCATCGGAAACATATCCATCGGTGTGAGAGAATCGGTATCGTAGCCGAGGGGGGAAAGATAGGCAATATCGCGTGCGAGCGTTGCGGGATTGCAGGAAACGTAGACGATCCTTTCGGGGCAAAGTCCCGCGACGTAGTCGAGAAGCCGCGCGTCACAGCCGGCTCTCGGTGGGTCGAGTATTATCACGCTCGGCTCGATTTTTCTACCGAGCGAGTGCTCTGCGTTCTTCAAAAGATTTTCGGTATTCGCCGCGTCACCCGTGAAGAATTTTGCGTTTTTGATTCCGTTCGCCAGGGCGTTTTCGTTAGCGCACCTTACGGCGTCCTCAACGATTTCTATTCCGATAACCTCGCCCGCGAGTCCCGCAAGAGAAAGACCTATCGAGCCCGCTCCGCAGTAAAGGTCGAGCACCGTGTCGGTTGGCTTTATATCGGCAAGCCTTGCTGCCTCGCGGTATATAAGCTCCGCCGTGCCGTGATTTACCTGGTAGAACGACGGCGCGCTTATCTTCAGCCTCACGCCCGCGAGCGTGTCGTATATATAATTTCTGCCATAAAGCGTTTCGTATTCGTCCGAGAGAATGACGTTCGTGTCGCGCAGATTTTTGTTGAGCAGTATTCCGACGATGGCGGGGAATTTCTCGCTCAGCCGTAAGACAAGCTCGTCAGAGTGGGGAATGGCGTCACCGTTTATAACGAGAGTAAGCAGAATTTCGCCCGACAGCTCGCCGCGACGAAGATAAATATGGCGCATAAGACCGTCGCGCGTTACCTCGTCGTAGGCTCTGATTTTCTTTTCGGTCAGAAACGCACGGACGACTTCGAGTATTTCGCCGAAAATTTTGGGCGAGAGAGGGCAGTCAGCAGCTTCGGTAACTCGGTGTGACTTTGGCGCAAAGAAGCCTATCGCAAGTCCGTCCTTCGTATTCATAAGCGGATACTGCGCCTTGTTTCTGTACTCCGTGAGCTTCGGAGAGGGCACGGTATCCTTTACGTCAATATGCGAAAGCCCCGCTTTTTTCATTTCGTGGCGAACGTATTCGGTTTTTATGGCAAGCTCTTTTTCGTAGCTTATATTCTTGTATGCACAGCTCTTGCAGGAGCCCGTGCATCTGTCGGATACGTATTCGGGACTGCGGCTGATAACCCTCTCTACCCGTCCGACCGAGAAGCCGCCCCCGACCTTTATTATTCGGCAGTCGATAACGTCACCCACGACCGTGTCGGATATGAATACGACGCCGCCCTCTATGCGCGCAACGCCGAAGCCGAGGTTGGTAAGGCTCTCTATTTTAACTCTGTGAATATCGTTCTTTTTAAGCTTCATATACCCTCTTGGTAAAGTTTTGTTGTCAATTTCCAATGATTATATAAATTCGTCCTTGAATTTATTGCGATAATCCTTGGGCGAGATGCCCTCTGACGCCTTGAAGATTTTTGCAAAATACGACGAGTCGGTAAAGCCGGTGCGCTCCGCGATATCCGATATGCTCATCGGAGTGTAGGCGAGCAGCTGCTTTGCGATTTTCATTCTGTATGCGGTAACGTACTGCTTGACGGTAAGACCGCGGCGCTCCTTGAGCATACTGCTGATATAGTAGGGATGGTAGCCGAATATAGCGCCGATTTCCGTGCCCGAAATTTCATCCGTGCAGTTTTCGCGGATATAGCGGTCAAGCCCCTCGACCATAAAGGGTGGGAGCGCGTTTTCGTCGAGCGTTTCGGCGAGCTTTACGAGTAGCAGCTTGAGCCGTGCGGAAATCGTGGCAAGGTATTCGCCCGACCCCGACGTATATAGGTCGCAAATAGCTATAAAATTATCTCTTTCGGATTCCATATCCGATAAAAACAGAAGCTTGTCAAGCGGTGCTTTCGGCAAACAGAGCTTCGACTCGTCGAAATCCGCGGGGGACGTGGGTGGGAGTGCGGCGTCCGTGTCTGCCGTGCAGAAGCTGATAAC
>JAZNFU010000282.1:0-3255 GCA_045576135.1 Eubacteriales bacterium | reverse complement strand
CCGTATACCTCGTGGTCGGAAATCTTCTGACAGCCGTCCTCGATATAGCTCTCTATCATAAGTCCCTTTACAAGACTCTTGACCTCGGGGCTGTAGCGGCAGCTGTGAAGCACCTCTTTTGCTATTCTTATCTGCTCAAGGTAGTTCTTGCCCGAATTTGCGTGGTTGGTGTCAACCATAACCGCGGGGTTTTTGAGTCCGCTTTCCTGATAGGTTTCGTAAAGATGGTAAAGGTCCTCGTAGTGATAGTTGGGGTGCGACCTACCTTGCTTATCAACGTATCCGCGAAGTATTGCGTGCGCGAGCGGATTGCCCTCGCTTTTAACCTCCCAGCCGCGATAGTTGAAGATATGAGAGGACTGTGCCGCCTTGATGGAGTTCATCATAACCGAGATATCGCCGCCGGTGGGGTTTTTCATACCGACGGGGACGTCAATTCCGCTTGCGGTAAGTCTGTGCTGCTGGTTTTCGACCGAGCGCGCGCCAACCGCAACGTAGGCAAGAACGTCCGAAAGGTAGCGGTAGTTTTCGGGGTAGAGCATCTCGTCGGCGCAGGCAAAGCCGGATTCGTTAAACGCTCTGATATGAAGCTCTCTTATAGCGATAATACCCTTAAGCAAGTCGGGTGCGGCGTTGGGGTCGGGCTGATGAAGCATACCCTTATAGCCATCACCGGTAGTTCTTGGCTTGTTGGTGTAAATTCTCGGAATGATTATTATTTTATCCGACACCTTGTCCTGAACAGTGCGAAGCCGTGAAATATAGTCGAGAACCGGCTCCTCTGCGTCAGCGGAGCAAGGACCTATAACGAGCACGAATTTATCGCTCTTTCCGCTGAAAACGTCACTAAGCTCGCTGATAAGTTCTTCTCTTTTGGTTGCAAGCTGCTGTGATACGGGAAACTGCTCCTTTATTTCCTTAGGAATGGGAAGCTTGCGGTAGAAGTGCATATTCTTGTTCATTTTTATATCCTCTCAAGGTTTTTGAAAAATCAGTTTTTGGGTTTATCGAAAAGACTACGCCTTTCGGTTGCCGAGCGCATCGCATCGCGCATACCGTCAACGTCACCCGCGGCGAGCATAGTGCGAAAACGCTTGAACTCAGCCTCAAACGAGTCCATCTCTGTGAGCAGGGCGTCGCGGTTGAGCATAAAAAGCTCGCTCCACATTCGGTCGTTTATCTTTGCAATTCGGGTAAGATCTCTGAAGGAGTCACCCGTGTATTTCTCAAGTCCCGCCTCGTGATTTGCATTCATAAGCGTTATGGCAATGCAGTGTGTCAGCTGTGAGAGAAAGGCAATCATTCTGTCGTGCTCGTCGGCTGTAAGCACCGATATTTTTGCGAAGCCGAGCACCTCGGCAAGCTCACGGCACAGCTCTATTGCCCCCTCGGTATTCTTCTCGGTCGGGGTGATAATAAAGTTCGCGCCTCGAAAGACCTCAGCCGAGCTGAATTCAACGCCGCTTTGCTCACGGCCTGCCATCGGGTGCGCCGAAATGAATTCAACGCCATCTGGAAGCATTGCCTGAACCTTATCAACCACAGCACCCTTAACACCGCTAACGTCGGTAATAATACTGCCTTTTGTAAACAAATGCTTGTATTTTTTAATCCATTCGATAAAAACAGTCGGATAAAGCGCAAATATTATAAGCTCGGATTTTTTGATAAGCTCATCTTCAACCTCGGTCGTGCCGTAGTCAATCATACCGTTTTTCTTTGCGTAATCTATATCCCTTTGTTCCTTCGTGATGCACGAGATTTCAAATCCCGCCGCCTTAAGCGCGGTAGCGTAGCCGCCGCCTATAACGCCAAGACCCACTATCAGTATTTTCGTATTTCTGTTAAGCTTCATATCTTTCTAAATCCACACCAAGTTTTTCAAGGTCGGAAAAGAAATCGGTATAGCTTTTCTTTGTAGCCTCTGCCCCGACGATTTCTCCGCCTACTACCGTTAAAAGCACCGCGAGCGACATAACTATTCTGTGGTCGTTGTGACCGAAAATTGCCTCGCTCGGTGCGTGAATTCCGCCGCCCGAAACGACCGCCTCGTTTTCGTAAAGCTCAACGGTGACTCCAAGCTTTTCAAGCTCGCTTTTCATACAAGCGGCCCTGTCGCTTTCCTTTATTTTCAAGCGTGCCGTGCCGACGAAGCGCGCGCCGCCCTTCGCCGCCGAGAGCGCAAAGAGTATCGGTGCCAAATCGGGACAGTTTCGTATATCGAGCGTGGGCACTCCCTCGTTTATCAGCTTGAAATATTCCTTGTAAACGGCGTCGCCCTGAAGGCTGTTATCTATAAGTCCGCCGATTTCAACCTCGCCGCCGAGGTAATTGAGCGCCGCGGGGAATGCCGCGCCCGAATAGTCGCCCTCGACCGTTATATCCTGCGGCTTATATTTTTGACCGCCGGGTATGCGTATTATACCGCTCTCACGGTCAAAGTCGGCGTATACGCCAAAGCTTTTAAGCGCCGCAATCGTCATATCGATATAGGATGCGCTCTCGATGGGCGTGCTTATGCGTATCTCGCTGTCACCCGCGACCGTTGGAAGCGCGAATAGGAGTCCCGAGATAAACTGACTGCTCACGTCGCCGGGAAGCTCGTATATACCACCCGAAAGCTTGCCGCAAACGGTGATGCCGCCGTCGTACCTTTCGAATTTAAAGCCGCGCGCGCGACAGATATCCTCGTATATTCCCATCGGGCGTGACATAAGGCTCACAGCACCCGAAAACTTGACCGTCTCGCCTAAAAGCAGGGCAATCGGAATGAAAAATCTTATCGTGCTTCCGCTTTCGCGGCACAAAAGCTTTGAGCCTGCCGTCATATCACGCGGCTGCCTTCCGTATACCGTGACGTCAGCGCCACGGACGTCGCATCTCACGCCCAAAGTGGCAAGACAGTCGAGCGTCGCGCGCACGTCTTCACAGTCGGATATGCCGCGCACCAGACTCACACCGCCCGAAAGCGCGGCGCATATAAGGAGTCTGTGCGCCATACTTTTTGACGGCGGCGCGCTTATTCGCCCTTTTGCTTTCGAGGGCTTAATAACTACTCTCATTTTTTCGCTGCCTCACAAAGATAGTCTATCGCTTCGATATATCCCTCAAGTCCGTGTCCCGCGATAGTTTTTACGCAAGCCGCTCTGATATAGCTCACCTGCCTGAAATCCTCTCTTGCCGAAACGTCCGACACGTGCACCTCAACCGTCGGAAGACTCGTCGCCTTCACGGCGTCAAGGAGCGCTATGCTCG
>JAZNFU010000281.1:0-2125 GCA_045576135.1 Eubacteriales bacterium | reverse complement strand
TTAATTATTTTGTCTAAATCGTAGCCACGGTCCTGAGAGTCAAGAGCCTCCGCCAGTGGCTTAAAATTAACGTCGTACATACTGTTTACCTGATTTTATCAAAGGTTTTGCTGAGAGCGAAGCTTTCGCAGTATTCCGGATTTTTCAAGGTCGGTCTTGGTCGTGGTGTAATGAATTGCGAATTTATAATTCTCGCTGCTGATTTCGTCAATCTGAATTATATTGAGCTCGCGCATCACCATAATGATTACCTTAAGCTTTATATAGCTGATATATCCGGAGCCACCGCAGGAAAGCTTGGCGCATATATCACGGTGCGAGAGAGTATCGACTCCCGCGTGCTGTGAAGCGAGCATAAGCTTATAAACCTGAGCAAAATCGTCACGCTTCGGTATAACGTCCTCGCTCGCATCAAAGCGCGCGCCCGCTCTTATCTGCTCAAATCTTTTTCTTTGCATATCGATATCCGTACGCTCGCCGCTGGTAAGCTTGATATCGCGAAGAATAAGCTGAACGTTCTTTCGTCCCGCCCACTCGTTAACGTCAATATTGAAAAGCGCGTCAACCTTGTCCCCGACTCTGATACCGGTTTCATTCGGAGATATGGAGAAATACATCGCGCTTGCCGTACGCTTACCGTCACCGAGGGTGAATTTCGTGTGTCTGCCCTCGCTTACGCCCGAAATCTCGTTTACGTATATGCCGCGAAGCACGAAAACGGGCACCGGGTTATCGACGCCGTACGGCTCAAGTATTCTTAATTCCTCGGCAAGAGATACCGTAATATCCGAAAACTCTATTTCAAAATCGGTATCGACGGTGGGTATCATATCCTCCGCACCGAGATTATTTTTAGCATACTCGTTTATCATCTGCCGAAACGCAGGTAAATCCGAGCGTCTTACCGAAAGTCCCGCCGCAAGCTCGTGACCGCCGAATTTTACGAGTCGGTCGTTGCAGTAGCAGAGCGCGTCAACGAGATTCATTCCCTTGATGCTTCTGCCCGAGCCCTTGCCGAGTTGCTCCGAATACGGAAGCTCGGGGTCGTTTCCTTCAAAGGATATAAGTATGGACGGGCGCGAATATCTATCGGTAATTCTTGAGGAAACGATACCGATAACGCCGTGGTGCCAATCGTCCGAATCGAGCACGATTACCGGATTTGCCGCCGCATCAAGCTCGTCTATTTTCTTATACGCCTCTTGCATTATTTTGTTTTCCTCCGCCTGTCGCTCGCGGTTTGCCGAGCACAGAGCCTCGGCTATAGCAAAGGCTTTATCTCTGTCTTGCTCAAGGAACAAATCAACCGCCTCGGTGGCGCTTTTTATTCTACCCGCCGCGTTTATTCTCGGCGCTAACGTATATCCGATGTAGCTTGAAGTGATTTTGCTTTTTTTGCGTTTTTTACCGTCGCGCGAGGAGTCGGATTTGTGAGAGGAAAGCTCCATAAGAGCCTCAAGACCGGGTCTTGAGGTATCCTCAATCATTTTGAGTCCGTACGCTACGATAATTCTGTTTTCGGATTTTATCGGCATAACGTCGGCAATAGTTCCGATAGCAACGAGGTCCGCGTATCTTGAAAATACGTTTGCCGCCGCCTTGAATCTCGATACGCCGTTATATTTTTCCTCGTACGCGCAAACGAACTTGAACACGACTCCGACACCCGCAAGCTCCTTAAAGGGATAGGGGCAATCGGGTCTGTGCGGATTAATTACGGCAACCGCCTCGGGCAAATCCGCGCGGCACTCGTGGTGGTCGGTTATGACGAAATCCATACCGACGCTTTTTGCGTATTCCACCTCGTTGTTCGCCGTAATTCCGGTGTCAACCGTGATTATAAGCTGAGTACCCGATTCCCGTATTGCGTCGATAGCCGCCACGGAAACTCCGTAGCCCTCGCCGGTTCTGTTGGGAATATAGTATTCAACCGCGGCACCCTGTGCCTTAAGATAGAGGTAAAGCGTGCAAACGGAGGTAACGCCGTCAACGTCGTAATCGCCGTAAACGGTTATTTTCTCCCCCGACTCAACAGCCCGTCTTACGCGGGCAATTCCCTTTTCCATATCTGCCATTTCAAAGGGGTTGGCTAAAATTTCGGTTTCCATATATATAAACGCCTTGG
>JAZNFU010000280.1:0-9672 GCA_045576135.1 Eubacteriales bacterium | reverse complement strand
GATATACTTCATATCATAGTTCTCTTCCGCAGAGCTTACGTAGTAACCGTACTCACAAGCAGCGAGCTTGTCTGCATAGCTCTCGGAAGGACCGAAGCCCACGTAGGAGAAGTTGCAGTGTCCCTTATCCACACCGAACTCAAATCCGAATCTCGGGAAGTTCTCGATGTAAGAGCCGAGCTTATAAGAAACCGAAACGGTCAGTTCATTGCCGATTACGGTGTATTCAAGCGTGAATTCTGCCGCAGGCATCAAGCAGTTTGCGACAAGTGCGCCTTCAAACTTATAGTGGTTCTTCGACTTCTCGCAGGAGAAGATATGAGGCTTGCAGCCACGGAGATTACAACGGGTAAACCAATGAGGAAGCAGGTCGCGGTCGTTATCGGTATATCTTGTAATATTGAAATGGATAGGTGTACGGAGAACCTCGTTTCCGTCCGCCTTGATCGAGGTGATCTCGCCAGTATGCTCGTTGACTTCAATAGCGATTGCGGAGGAGAAGTTGTAGGTGCTCTTGGGGATCTCAACGTCACACATTTCGGACTTGGTCTTTCCACCGTAAACAGCCTTCATTTCAAGCGCGTTAGACTTCAGCTTGCGGTCGGGGGTCAAAAGACCGTCTATGCAGAAGTTGCCGTCGTGCTCGGGCTCCTCAAAGTCACCGCCGTAAAGGAATCCGTCATCGGTCTTAATACCGTGGTCAGCCCATTCCCATACGAAGCCGCCCATCATCTGCTCGTTGTTATAGATCATATCCCAATAAGCCGCGATGTCGCCGCAGGAGTTACCCATTGCATGGGTGTACTCACAGAGCACGAAGGGGCGGGTTTCCTCGGGATTGTCGAGTACCTTCTCCTGAATCGTCCGGAAGGAAGGATACATCATACTGACCATATCCACCATATCGGTGTAATAATACTTAGGATCGGAATACTGAATGCCCTCGTAATGAATCGGGCGGGTGCTGTCGTGATTACGAATGTACTTTGCGCCGTCAAAGAACGCCTTGCCGAAGGAGCTTTCGTTACCGAGCGACCAGATGATAACGCTGGTACGGTTCTTGTCTCTTTCCACGAGTGCTGCGTGTCTGTCGGTAATGCCGGGTGCAAAGAACTCGTTTTCTGCATATTCCATCCAAAGCGGAATATCGAAGCGGCCGTCACGGGAACAAGCACCGTGCATTTCAAGGTCTGCTTCGTCCATCACGTAGATACCGAACTTGTCGCAAAGCAGATAGAATTCGGGGCTATTGGGATAGTGAGAGGTTCTGACCGCGTTGACGTTCAGTTCCTTCATGAGGTGAATATCCTTTGCCATATCCTCAAGGCTGACGGTTGCTGCAGTTTCGCAATTAAAGTCGTGACGGTTGACGCCCTTGAGCTTTACGGCAACACCGTTTACCTTAAACACCTTGCCGTCAATGCTGACAACGCGGAAGCCGATCTTTTCCTCGATCTTCTCGCCGTTTGCATAGAGGTAAAGCGCGTAGAGCTTGGGATCCTCGGGAGTCCAGGGGCGAATGTTCTCAACGATAAGCGTTGCGCTCTCCCCTGCCTTTGCCACGGTCTCGGTCTCGCCGATCACGCAGCGGATATCCACGTCGCTCTTGTTAAATACGGTAACCATACCGTTCTTGCTGTTGATGGCAGTTTCGAGCTTATAGTCGGTGATGTGCTTTTCGGGACGGGTAAGCAGATATACGTTTCTGAAAATTCCGGAGAAACGGAACTTGTCCTGACACTCAAGATAAGTGGAGATACACCACTTTAGAACGAGAACGTCGACGGTGTTCTCACCGTTCAGGGCAAGCTCGGTCACGTCAAACTCACTGGTTGCGTGAGAGATCTGGGAGTAACCCTTAAGCTGACCGTTGATATACAGGTAAAATGCGGAGTCAACGCCCTCGAAGTTGATATAATACTTCTCGTCGGGCTTTTTCTTCAGATTGAAGGTGCGGCGATAATGCCAGCAGGGATTTTCATAGGGAAGGTGCGGGAGCATGACCGGGAAAGGATATCTGATGTTCAGATACTGGATGTGGTCGTATCCGTGCATCTGTACGCAAGCGGGAACGGGAATTCTGTCCTCCAGCTTTTCGTTGATTTCGAAATCCTCAACGTGATCGAGCTTTTTTATCTGCCATACGCCGTCGAGCGACATAAAACGAGAGCTTGAGGTTCTGTCTTGAATACCGTGTTTAGTACGAATGACGTCTTTTTCGGCGAAAGGAACGTAGTAGCTTCTGTGAGGGGTTGTGCCGATTCGATCAAACTTTTCGAATTCTTTCATTTTGGCATGACACTCCAAGTTTTAATTTGATGTATATATTCTACCACATATCCATTTAAAACGCAATATTTAAAGTGCAGCTTTTTTCGGTTTTGCGCTTTGAAAATAGAGTTGCGAAAGCTCTTGAAATATTGGGGAATGTATGCTACAATGAACACCCGAGAGGGAGGGGGTAATTGTTGCTTTGCGGTGCTGATTTGGGGCGGAATGTGGCTATACTCCTATGCGGTGCAAACGTTGTCGTTTGGTGCTACGCACTACGTTCGCAAAATGCGAACCACCGCGGAGCAGCCTGCGCTCACTCGCTCACAAGCGAGCTTGCAGCCTCGTTTCGCTTGGCTAGCCAAAGTCGCAAGACGAGGTGAAATATCTAACGCAATATCTAAAAATTTCGTTGGATATTGTGTTGGATGCGAAGACCTTTGGTGCGTCTGGGAAAAGTAATTTTTGAGGAAGAGAAAAGGCTGAAAACCCTTGATACGTCTGGGTTTTCAGCCTCTTTTATGTTCCGTTATCTTCCGTTAATTTCTTCTAAAATCCGACGGTGTATTACGCCTTGAAAACCGTTTGCCCAAAAGGCACGGGGGTTCGCATTTGAGCGTAAGCCATCGGGGAGCTTGCTCACCAGTGGCGGAGCGAAAAATCTTCACCAGAGGTGAATACCCCTCTTCCAAGCCTTTCGACAAATTGGAATTTGACTATAAGACTTCTTGCCCTTTCGCAATAAAATAAGCTTCTTGCATTGCCGCAATAGTTGCAAGTACGCATATTGTCGCAACGCTATAAGTGGTTGGGGAAAAAGTCAGCGCGGGCGGCAAAAGGAACAAAGCAAATCCCGTGATTTTATTTAACACGCTATGTATTGATATTAGTTTTTTCTTGTGAATAAAGACGAGCGTAATATTAAATATATTAATCAACGCAACAATGATAATCCACACCCATAACCACATAGGTATGTGCATTATGGGTAATATTTTTAATGAGCATACGAACATAAATACAAAGTCAGAGGCAGTATCAAGTTTTGCTCCAAAATTACTCACCGCACCCGTCTTTCTCGCTATCGTTCCGTCTATCATATCGGTAAATCCGCAAAATAAATATAGTATGTAAAACCAAGCCGATGATAAAGGAATGAACAGAAGCGGCAAACTAAATGCAATTCTACTTCCCGTAATGATGTTAGCAATATGTTTTTTCATAGATTGAAATTTGTCATTTTGTAATACACCAAATAGCTAATGGCACATAGCAACTCACCAAAACGAGTCGTTGCCAAAGACCGCTGTATCGCAAAACCGTTTTTTCGAACCGCTCCTTCTCACCCATAATGAAAAAGCAAAAGAATACGAAAGCTGCAATAAAACTCACAAGCGAGATTGCGCTTAAAACTATATTTGATGTTTGAAATTGCAGAAATGCCAAGAATAACGGAACGACGAGCAAGGCTATAAATCCGATTGCTGATGCGCCGCCGTGAATTTTTGTAATAATATCTTCATCTTGTCTGATTTCGTTTAACGGACACACTCCCGAAATGATTTCGCACCCGATTCCGTATATAGCAAGAAGCGCCCATATAGCTATTGTCAATCCGTTGTCGTTCTCTTTATATAGTGCATATGGAGCAATACAAAACACAACGCCTGATATGATACACCACAAGTTATATATCCATTTCACCGGGCTTTGACGAGATCCGAGGACGGAAAGAGCCATTTCTTTATGCTTATAGCGCTGATAAAAACGCGCAAGTAGCAATGGTAGCAAATTGTCTGTCACAAGTATAATGATCCATAATATATTCATATATCTCAACCCTACAAATTCTTATTTATCATTGAGTTTATTATATCACAGCTCACGTGTTTTTGCAACAGCAAAAAGGAGCTCTTATTGAGCTCCTTTTCTTGTATAACTAAAACCACGCGATAGCCGCGTGGTTCAATAAAGGTTAATGACGGGGGGATTTTTATTTATCTTTTATACACTTTTCCACAAACCGATTTGAGTTTTGGGAAAACGTCGTTTGGGCTTTGGTGGCGGTTTAGCATGTCATTTTAATTCGCGTGGCATATATTGCAAGGGGAGTGGGCGATGAATTGTAGGGACGGAGTGATGAATTCTTTGGAGCTGACGGCTGCTGTGACTGCGCTTGCCAATGCGGTTGCGTGCAGAATGACGGTCGATGAGATATATTTACTTACTATATATTTTGTTGCATTTGTTATATTGAATAAAGCAGTGCGCCGAGTCCTGCGGAAATTACTATTATAAGTATCGGTGACGGCTTTTTTTTAAACAGCCTTTTGTATAGCGGAGCTATAACGAAGAGCAATGCGAGTATTATGAGAGAGCAAAAATCTACCGATACGCCGTTTTCGATGCCCGAAAAGCCAAAGCCGGTGCTTAAAAGCATAGTGAGCGAGGTCGCGATAATAAGTCCGACGACGGCAGAGCGTATTCCGCCGAGAAACGCCTTGACGCCGGCGTATTTCAGTATATTTTGTATCAGCACCGTAACGAGCAGAATAATTACGTAAGAGGGAAGCACCACGCCGAGCGTCGCCAAAACCGAGCCCCAAAATCCGCCCTGCGTCGCACCGACGAAGGTTGCGACGTTTATGGTTATAGGGCCGGGGGTTGATTCGGACACGGCGATTATATTCAACAGCTCCTCCTCGGTGAGCCAGCCGTTTGCGAGTACTCTTTCGCTGACGAGCGAAATCGTTCCGTACGCTCCGCCAAAGGCAAACGTGCCTATCTGAAGAAAGGTTAAAAACAGCTTAAGATACATCCTTATCCCCTCCTTCGCGAAGCCGCGCTATCAGGTAAAACGCCACTCCGACACCGCCACCGATGAGGATATAAAATATCGTGGAGAAATTAACCGAGAGGACGGTGAAGGTCAGCATACATACGACCGTCAGCACCGTGATGATTATATAATGCGGCTTCTTTTCAACCTGCCCGAGCATCCTTATGCCCGCGGTAAAAATGAGATATACCACCGCCGCCTGTATTCCGCGAAACGCATAGGCAACGAGCGTCAAGGAAAGAAATGCGTCGAAGAAAAGCGATATAAGGTATAAGATGACGAATGAGGGTGTGCATACGCCGAGCGTGGTCACGAGCGAGCCGAGCAGTCCCGCACGCTTATAGCCTATATAAGTAGAGGTGTTGATGGCAAACGGCCCGGGCGTTGACTCGGCTATCGCGGCTATATTAAGGAATTCTTCGTGGTCAAGCCATTTCTTCTTCTGCACGAATTCGTTTTCCAAAAGCACCATCATAACGTATCCGCCGCCAAAGGTGAAAAGCCCTATTTTCATCATAGTGAAAAACATTTCAATAAGACTTTTTAATTTTTTCATAGCTTATCCTATCTATGTTTTTTTGCGCTTTTTGACAATTAAAGTTATAAAAACACGAGTTTTTCTCAGAGCGTGACCGTTTCACGCCGTGCGAGCTTCGAATTTTGCGAGCGCTTACGCGAGCATATTAATAAGGTCGCCGAGCGCCGTTTCAAACTTTGCGCCGTACCAATGCTCAGCATCGCCTTGCGTGTTGATAATGCACTTCACGGTGTAGTCCGCCGCAATTTTTGCGGCTTCGAACATTTCCTTGCCTCTCATAAGCGCGCCGACAAATGCCGAAGCGTAGATGTCGCCGGTGCCGTGACAGCCCTTGGAAATCTTGTCGTGCTCGTAGTAGCGGGTATTTCCACCTTCCCGAACGACGACACCGGTTTTGTTGGGTGCGTAGCCGACTCCCGTAAGGACGATCGATTTCGCACCGAGCTTGGTAAGCTCCGAAAGAAGCTCGTCGACGTAGCTTTCGTCGTAGACCTCGCGGTATTCAAGACCGGTAAGGAAGCAAGCTTCGGTGATATTGGGGATAAGAACGTCAGCCGCGGCGCAAAGCGCGCGCATTGCCGCGACGTATTCGTCGTTGAATATAGAATAGAGCTTTCCGTTATCAGCCATAGCCGGATCGACGATGCGAATACAACCGTCATCGCCCATAGTGCCGAGAATATCCTTTACGTATCCGACCTGCTTCACGCTGCCGAGATATCCGGTGTAGATGGCGCTGAATTTGATATTTTCTTTTCTCCAGTGCTCCACTATCGCGGGCATATCGTCGGTGAGGTCGCGGAAGGTAAAGCCGCTGAAGCCCGCCGTGTGCGTCGAAAGGACGGCAGAGGGAAGAATACAGGTTTCAAGTCCCGATGCCGAGAGAATGGGGAGCGCAACCGTCAGCGAGCACTGACCTAAGCAGGAAATATCTTGAATCGTCAGAATTTTTTTATAAGACATATAAGCTTTCTCCTTGAAATTTTTCTGCGTTTATTATATAATATATCTGATATTATAACAATGACCAGAAACGGAGAATATTATATAACCAGATGAAATACAAGATTGACAAGGGCTGCCGCCCGGTTTACTTGCAGATATACGGTCAAATAAAGGAAGATATCATAAAAGGTAACTATCCTTACAATACGAAGCTTCCCTCGAAGCGTTTGCTTGCCGACGAAACCGAAACGAGTACGGTGACGGTTGAGCACGCCTACGCGCTGCTGTGCGACGAGGGGTACGTCGAGGCGAGAGAGCGCAGCGGTTTTTTCGTTATTTTCCAAAGCTGCGACGGATTTGCGCTATCCGCGGAGAAAATTATCAATAACGAGGTAATTTCACGCCCGCGTCACGAAAACCCGAATTTTCCCTTTACCGTGCTTGCCAAAACTATGCGCGCCGTGATAAGCGATTTCGGTGAGGAAATTCTTGAAAAATCGGATAATAAGGGCTGCGTTGAGCTTCGCCTTGCCATAAAGCAGTATCTTGCAAAAAACAGGGGTATTTCGGTCGATACGGAGCAGATTATCATCGGATCGGGCGCGGAGTATCTGTACGGACTTATTATTGAGCTGCTCGGCAGAAGAAGAAGGTACGGAATCGAAAGTCCGTCTTACGAAAAGATAGAAAAGGTTTACCGAGCGTACGAGGTTTCCTACGAGGCGCTGCGGCTGTCGAGTGACGGTATTGACAGCGCGTCGCTTTCCGCAACGCGTGCGGACGTGCTTCACACGACGCCTTACGGAAGCTATCCCACGGGTGTTTCCGCCACGGCGAGCAAGCGGCACGAATATATTCGGTGGGCAAGCGCGAGCGAAAGGTACATAATCGAGGACGACTTCGAATCCGAGTTTTCGGTTTCCACAAAGCCTGAGGATACTCTTTTTTCGCTATCGGGCGGTGATAACGTGATTTACCTGAACACCTTTTCGAAAACTATTTCGCCGTCCTTGCGTATCGGGTATATGGTCTTGCCGAGGGGGCTCGTCGGTGAGTTTGACCGTCGGCTCGGCTTTTACTCGTGCACCGTTCCCACGTTCGAGCAATACGTGATTGCGAGGCTTATTCAAAACGGAGATTTTGAGAGGCACGTTAACAGGGTAAGGCGACACAAACGTAAGGCTTTAGGCGGTGGGGCTGTCAGATTTGGCAAGACCGAAAAAGACCTGACGGTTTATTAAGAAAAGCACTCCTTTTGTGCCTAACGCAAAAGGGGTGTTAAAGTTTTCCCCATACGCTAAGGTTGAAATCCTCTCGGATTTCTTGATTCCTATAGTCTTTTTCTACCGCCGACCTCGTGACTCGTCGTATGCTCATACGACTATCGTCGCGAGTTCGACGCTTCTTACCTAAATCTGTCTATCCCCGGGCTGTCAGATTTGGCAAGACCGAAAAAGACCTGACGGTTTATTAAGAAAAGCACTCCTTTTGTGCCTAACGCAAAAGGGGTGCTTATTCTTTCCCCATACTCTGAGGTTGAAATCATTGCGGATTTCTTCAAATTTTATGGTCTTTTTCTATCTCTCGCTGATGCTCGGTCACATTTCGGCTCTTGCGTCATTGACGCAATTCACTACCGAAATGCCGCTTCGCTACGTTTTCACCTCTCGACGTACCCTTGTACGCCTCACGAGGCGAAGAACTACGCTTCTTACCTAAATCTGTCTATCCCCCGGCACACAAGCACCGAATATATCTTCACCGTGGAATGAATAGACTCATTTTAACGAGAGAAGTGATAATTTTTGCTTCCCTCGTTTTTTCTTTAAATAAATCGGGTCCTTGCTTCAATGAAAAAATCTACAAATCTGCCGATTTTGGTTTCATACTTGCTTGCCTGAAATAGCAGGAGAATGTTAAAATTGTGGTAGAAAAGCTTTTTCGGGGCGGATTGCTTTTATCAACCGCCAAAATCAATAAACGAAAAAATAGGAGAAAGATATGAAATACGTAAACTTTTTCGGACACAAGGTTTCCAAGCTTATTTTGGGCGATAACCCCTTCAACGGTCACTCCTACATAGCCAATTTCATAAACGGTCAGGAGATGGTTGAATATTCCACCGAGGTGAGAATACTTGACGCTATGCACAGAATGGAGGAGCTTGGCGTTAACACGATGCTTCCGCTTGCGGACCCCTACATCATAAGAATTCTGCGCCACTATCGCGCCGAGGGCGGTAAGATGAATTTCATTTTCCAGCTTTATCAGCCGATGAATACCGAGGTAAGTATGCGTCATATGCTTGAGGTTGACCCTATCGGCGTTTACGTTTCCGGCTCTTATTCGGACGTGCGCTTCGAAACCGGCAGAACGCAGGAAATTCACGATATGCTGAAGCTTCTTCGCGGTATGAACGTCAAGGTTGGACTTGGAACGCACCATCCCGAAATGATAGAGGCGAGCGAGCGCGAGGGTTGGGATACCGACTTCTATATGGCGTGTATGTATAATTTCAGAAGAAGACGCGAGGGCGAGGAGAGCGGATTCCTCACCGGAAAGAGCAAGGCGGGTATCGTCGTTGAGCCGGCAGACAGACCGCTTATGCTCGAGGCTCTGAAGGCGGTTAAAAAGCCGGTTATAGCCTTTAAGCTCTTTGCGGGCGGACAGATGCTCGTAGGGAAAACTCCCGAGGAGCGCCGTGCGCTTATAACCGATGCGTACGATACCGTTTTCGGCGCACTCAAGCCTGATGATTTCGGCGTTATAGGCGTTTTCCAGAAGTATCACGACCAGATAACCGAGGACATCGAGTTGTTTAATGAGTGGGCGGAAAAACGCGGAATATGACAATTTTGTAAACAAAAATGTTCAAAAATGCGTTCAAAACAAGAATTCGGCGAAGCTTATGCTTCGCCGAATAAACATTATTGGCTTTGCTTTCGTTTATTCTCGGACGGGTGGCGTTTACTTTTTTGATTTCGTTGGCGTGCTTCCCGTATGCTTTTTGTAAACGTCGTTAAAGGTACGCACCGATTGGAAGCCCGATTCAAGCGCGGCGTTCGTAAGTCGGATCGTA
>JAZNFU010000279.1:0-2238 GCA_045576135.1 Eubacteriales bacterium | reverse complement strand
CATCCCCCTGCCCGGCACGGGCGCTTGGACGGGTGCTTTAGTTGCGGCGCTGTTTAAGCTCCCGTTTTGGCGCTCGCTTTTGGCAATAGCGCTCGGCGTTTTGGGCTGCGGCGTGCTTATGTGCCTCGCCTCGTACGGCGTCGTCGGATTTCTTTCCTTCCTGCTTTAATGCCGCGCGCGTCATGGGGAATTTTCGTCGTTTTTCCCGCGTGGGACGAGCCGAAAAACCGAGCTTTTTTCAAAAAATTGTTGCAATTCTACAAAAATCGCGGTGCAAGAAACGACATATTTTGCACCCTTTTTTAACTTAAAATCCTTGACACGCGGCGCGTGGGTGTGATATAATATTTTAGATAATTATATGTGGGACTTCGAAGTACGCCGAAATCGGCGCGGAGTGTACGGAGGGAGATTATATGAAGACACTTTTCACAAACGCCGTTGTATATGAAAATTCCAAGCTTACGAAAGCCACCTTTTCCTTTGACGGTGCAGCTCTTTCCCGTGTTGATTTTGACGTTTGCCAAGAGTCGTTTGACAATATCATAGACGGAGTATTTATTTTTCCCGGTTTTGCTGACGTGCACGTGCATTTCAGAGAGCCGGGTTTTTCTTATAAAGAAACGGTAAAAAGCGGCTCGGCGGCAGCGGCTGCGGGCGGTTATACGGCGGTTTGCACGATGCCCAACCTCAATCCCGTGCCCGACTGTCCAAAGAATTTGAAGCTTCAGCTTGATATAATCGAGCGCGACGCGAAAATAGCGGTGCTCCCCCTCGGAGCTATTACGAAGGGCGAGCTTGGCGCGGAGCTTGCCGACCTTGAGGGGATGGCAGAGTCGGTTGCGGCGTTTTCCGACGACGGACGCGGAGTGCAGAGCGAGGATATGATGCTCGAGGCTATGAGGCGCGCAAAATCGCTCGGCAAGATTATAGCCGCTCACTGTGAGGACAATTCCCTGCTCCGCGGCGGCTATATACACGACGGCGAGTACGCGAGAGCGCACGGACACAGGGGTATATGCTCCGAATCCGAGTGGGGCCCCATCGGGCGCGATATAGAGCTTCTCAAAAAAAGCGGAGCCGCCTATCACGTCTGCCACGTTTCGACGAAAGAGAGCGTTGAGCTTATCCGCGCGGCAAAGGCTGAGGGCGTCGACATCACCGCGGAAACCGGACCGCACTACCTGATATACGACGAGGGAAATCTTTGCGAGGACGCACGCTTTAAAATGAATCCTCCGCTTCGCACAAGGGAGGATAAGGAGGCGCTTATCGAGGGAATTCTCGACGGCACGCTTGATATGATAGCGACCGACCACGCGCCGCACTCCGACGAGGAAAAATCGCAGGGACTTGAAAAATCCCCGATGGGCGTCGTCGGTCTTGAAACCGCGTTTGCGGCGATGTATACGAAATTCGTTAAAACCGAAAAAATGAAGCTTGAAAAGCTTATCGAACTTATGTCGGTAAATCCGAGGGCGAGATTTTCGATAAAAACAGACCCCGGTATCACGGTATTCGACCCGAACGTCGAGTTCACCGTCAACCCCGACGAATTTATTTCGATGGGACACGCAACACCCTTTGCGGGCGAGCGCCTTTATGGCAAATGCCTGCTGACCGTTTACGGCGGTGAAGCCGTTTACGTTAACGAGAGAATAAAATAAGAGATAGATAGAGGAGAAAGATTATGGCAAAGAGAAAAGACATTAAAAGAGTTATGATTATAGGCTCAGGCCCGATAGTCATAGGTGAGGCGGCACAGTTCGACTATGCGGGAACGCAGGCCTGCCTTGCGCTCAAGGAAGAGGGCTACGAGGTAATACTCGTCAACCCCAACCCCGCGACGATTATGACCGACACGACTATCGCGGACAAGGTTTATATGGAGCCGCTTACGCTTGAATACATCGCGAAGATAATAAGATACGAGCGTCCCGACGCAATAGTCCCCGGCATCGGCGGACAGACCGGACTTAATATGGGAATGCTTCTTGAAAAGAAGGGTATTCTTAAAGAGGCGGGCGTTGAGCTTCTCGGCACGTCGAGCGAGAGTATCGAGCGCGCCGAGGACAGAGAGCTATTCAAGGAGCTTTGCGAGTCGATAGGCGAGCCGGTAATCCCCTCGGATATCGCAAATACGCTTGAGGAGGCTGTTGCGGCGGCTGAAAAAATCGGCTACCCTGTAGTTTTGCGCCCCGCGTTCACTCTCGGCGGAACGGGCGGCGGCTTTGCATA
>JAZNFU010000278.1:0-3778 GCA_045576135.1 Eubacteriales bacterium | reverse complement strand
ATTCTCATACCGTTCTTACCGATACACGAGCCGATAGCGTCTACGTTCTCATCTCTTGATTCAACCGCGATTTTGGTTCTGCTTCCCGCCTCGCGAGCAATGCCGCGAATGAGTATGGTGCCGTCCTGAATTTCGGGAATTTCAAGCTCAAAAAGACGCTTTACGAAGTTGGGATGCACGCGCGAGAGGGTAACTATCGGGCCTCTGGTTTCACCGTGCTTAACCTCGCTTATGAACACCTTGATTCTGTCACCGACCTCGTGAAGCTCACCGGGTATCTGCTCGGAGTGAAGAAGCGTTGCATAGCCCGTGCCGGTATCGAGAATAAGGTTACCCGTGGTGGTATCCACCTTATCAACGATTGCGGTGATGATTTCTTCCTTCTTTTCCTCGTATTCCTTGGTCTGTCTGTCACGCTCTGCGGTACGGATAGCCTGAACTATCATCTGCTTACCTGCCTGCGCTGAAAGACGGCGGAAGGTCTTGGTCTTAAGCTCGGTTTCAACGACACCGCCGAGCTTGTTGCGGCGCGAGAGCGCCTTCGCGTCCGAGAGCGATATCTGATAGTGCGGGTCAACCACCTCGCCGTCGGCGACTACGTCGCGGCGCTGATAAACCTTCATATCCTGCTTAACCGGGTCGAGCTGAACTCTGATAACCGTTGTCGGACCAAGCTCACGTCTGCAAGCGTTCGCCAGAGCAAGCTCTATTTGAGATATCATATACTCCTTCGGAATTCCGTTCTCTTTTTCGAGAAGGTCGAGTGCGTTGAAAAATTCTGCGTTCATTTTTTTGCGTTTACCGTGCAACCTTGCCTCTGTCGGCTTGTTGCTGTCCTTTCGTTTTTCGTTAATATTTTCTAATAATTGTTTACTTAATTTTCAAAAAACACGGTGGTGAGCTTGGAAATATCCTTTATTTCAAGCTCGTATTTTTTATCGGAGGCATTAATAACCACCACTCCGTCGGCGTAGGACTCGATAACACCCGTAATGCTCTTCACACCGTCCTGTGCCGCGAAAAGCTTCGCCTCGGCGCGCACACCGAGTGATGCCAGAATATGCGCGTCGGTTCTGAGCTCGCGCTCGATACCGGGCGAGGAAACCTCAAGATAATAAAATCCCTCGATGGGGTCGTACTCGTCGATTATCGGGTCGATGGCGCGATGCACGCGCTCGCAGTCGTCAATATCTATCCCATTCGGCGAATCAATGGTTATCTCAAGATGGTAATCCGCGCCGATTTTCGAATAGGTGATATCCCATACCGAATATCCAAGCTCCAAAACGGTAGGCTCGATAGCCTCAAGCACCGTTTCTCTTATACTTTTTTTCATCCTTACTCCCCCGTCAAAAAATTCGTTCTAATACGTAAATGAAGAGTGACCCGCAAGCCACTCTTCACCTTTCACTATTAACTTCTAAACTATTATAACATATTTTCAGAAAAAATCAATAGCCTTTGAAAATTTTTTGAACTTTTTAAAGCTTATTTTTCTTTTTCCAGTCGTTAGGAGCGCGTCCGACGCGTGTTTTACGGCGTCCGAGCCGTCCTCTGCCGCTCATTTTCGCGAACTCGCGCATTCTCTCCTCGAGCTTTTCAACTATGCGGATTCTCTCAAGCTCCGCGCGCTCGATAGCGGTAGTACGCTGTTCGTCGGACATCGCCCCAAGCGGCTTATACTTATTATCAGCCATTGATAGAACCTCCAAACATAGATTTAAGAAGTGAAAGCACGGACAGCACGTTTTCGGGCAGGGCTACCTTAGCCAAGGACTTAAGGTAGCTCATTATATCAGCGCGGAAGTACCACGCCAAAGCACCGACGGCAACTATAACGAGAACGAGAAGTATCCAAAGAAGCTGTGAGGTACGCTCCGCCTTTTCTATGCGCGCTCTCATTTTCGCCTTGGTTGCAAGACGCTTTACGTTGCGCTCGTGGAACTTGCGCTCCTCTTTTTTCTTCTTTATTGCGGATACTGCCGCTTGCTTTGCGCGTCCCTTAAGGCGCTCGCGCTCGATGCGGTATTCGAGGTCGCTGATGTCCGCGTTAAGCTGAGTTATACGGTTCATCGGCTCGAAAATCTTTTTCTTCTCGTCAAGCGGTATACGAAGCGCGTCTATTTCGTTGGCAAGCTTGCGCTGCTTTTTGTACGCCGCCTTAGCGCTCTTCGTCGCCCTCTTGATGCGCTCGTGGGTGTTGCTTTTCACATCACCCTCGCTTCTGTTACTGTTGTAAAGAGCGATAAGCTCTCTGTTCACCGCATCACGCTCGCGCAAGAGATTTTCTATCTCCACCTGAAGCGAGGCGAGCGAATTTCTGTCGGTATTCTTCGGCAAAGCCATCTTTGCCGTGTCGAATTTGATAGCCGAGGAGTAACGCTCGTTATCCGCGCGCTCAGCCTTTATCGCCTTCGGGATATGCGCCGAAATTTTCGAGCGCTCTTTATCAAGCTTGCCGTAGCCGCGCCAATATTTATCCGTCTTCTCTCCGAAATGAAGCTTCTTTATCTCTATATCCGATTTGATTTTCGCCATTCTCGTTCCGTAACGGCTCTTAACCATTTCCTCGTCACGACGGGATATAGCATCGCAGAAATCGGATATCGCACGCGGGTCGTGCTTTGCGTGTCTGTCGATATCTCCAAACTCGGCGGTGGGACGCGGACTGTTGTAAACGGGGTCAAATCCGCCGTAGCCCTCGTCAGCGCCAACCGAAAGCGCCTCCTTCGCGGCGTTATAAGCCTCGAAATCGCCGAGAGTCTTCATATTCTTCAGCTCTTTCACCTCGGCTCTTGCCGCGTTTGCCTTTGCCGTAAGCTCCGCACTTTTCGCTTCGTGCGCCTTCGCGCTGTCAAGGCGGGACTGTCTTTCGGCGCGCTTAACCTTTTTGGCAAGCTTGCGCTCCTCCTTTGCGAGACGAGCCTCCTCCTTTGCCTCGGCGTCAAGTCGCTTAGCCGTGTCAAGACAAGCCTTCGACTTATTCTTAGCCGACGCCTTCAGCTGACGCTTCGAGCGTCCCTGAAGCTTTGCCGAAATGGTTTCGTCCTCGGGTGTCTGAGCAGCCTTTGCGGTCTTGCCTTTAGCCTGCGCCGATTTCGGTGCGCTGCGCTCGTTTCCGAGTGCGTAAAGCTCACGCTCGGCAAGGTGCTTGTCGTAAGCCGCAAACGCCGCCTCGTCGTCGCGTCCGTTTGCATACATATCTCTTTCGGCAAGATGCTTATCGTAAGCCGCGTGGCTCGGCTCGCGAGTGGGCTTCGGCTGTCTTACTCCCGCAAGCTCGCGGTTTTCAAGGTGCTTGTCGTAAGCCGCGTAGCTCGGCTCGCTCTCGGGCATTTTCTGCGCCGCAAGCTCAAGCTTTGCAAGATATTTCTCGTAAGCCTTCAGATTTTTGAGCGATTTTGCGCTCTTTCTTGCCGCCTTGGCCTCGCGCTTTTGCTCCTCGCTCTTTGCAAGAAGCTCCTTCGCCTCTGCCTTTTTCGCGGCTTTTTCACCGCGGCGCGAGCGCTTTGCAAGTGCGGCCGTTTCCTCTGCCTTTTCCTTGTTAGCCGCCGATTCGCCCTCGAGCTCGTCAGCTCTCTTGGCAAGCGCTGAACGCTCGTCGTTAAGATGCGCGCGCTTTTCACGCTTGGAAAGCTTCTTGAACTCGGCGATATCAATACCCGTCGAATCCTTTGCGAAATTCCTCATCTCGCGCTCGGCAAGCGCTCTGCCGTATTCGTCGTACTCCTCGCGGGGAGCGTAAGCGTTTCTCTCAAGCTCGTCGCGTCCGAGCCGT
>JAZNFU010000277.1:0-5984 GCA_045576135.1 Eubacteriales bacterium | reverse complement strand
TAATATTCTTATAAAGCCCGCGTCCTCGCTTTGCAATATGCGCTGTCGGTATTGCTTTTACCGCGACGTCGCAAAAACGAGAGAGTGCGCGTCCTTTGGAATAATGAGCGAGGATACTCTGTGCTCGCTCGTGGGAGCCGCCTTCGCTTATGAAAAATCGGCGGTGTCCTTTACCTTTCAGGGCGGCGAGCCGACGCTCGCGGGATATGGCTTTTTTAAAGACTTTCACGGCTTCGTGGACAAGTATAATGTGAACCGTATTCCCGTCAGCTTTTACTTGCAAACGAACGGATATAAAATAGAGCGTGAGCTTCTTTCGCTCTTTGCACAGCATAAGTATCTTCTCGGTATCTCGCTCGACGGTGACCGCGCTTTACACGACGCGTATCGAGTCACGAAGGACGGTTTTCCCACCTACGACGAGGTAAACGCGACGCTCGCACTCCTTGACGAATACAAAATCGATTACAATATACTGACCGTTATTACCGAGCCGCTCGCGCGTCGGGGTGCCGAGGTTTACCGACATCTTTGCGAGCGCGGCTTCAAATACTTGCAGTTTATTCCGTTCGTGCCCGATTTTTCGGGGTGCGGCGAGGGGGAGGACTACTCGCTCACTAACGAGAGCTACGCGCATTTTCTGACGGCGACCTTTGCCGAGTACAGAGAGGATTTTATAAGCGGTCGGTACGTCAGCGTGCGACAGTTCGATAACTTCGTCAGAATTGCCGCGGGGCTCGCACCCGAGTGCTGCGGTATGTGCGGCTATTGTACGGCACAGCTCGTCGTCGAGGCTGACGGCGGCGTTTACCCCTGCGATTTCTACGTCCTCGACGAGTGGAAAATGGGGAATATTACCACGGATACGATAGACTCGCTCTTTGGGAGCGATGCGGCGGCAAGCTTCGTCAAGGACTCGTTCGATATCCCAAAAGGCTGTCTTGAATGTCAGCATTATCCTATATGCTTTGGCGGCTGCAGAAGACATAGGGACGTGGGCGGTGTGCTTGAAAATAACCGCTATTGCGATGCGCTTTATAGCTTTTTCGAAAATAGCCAAGAGCTGATTTTGGATATGGCAAATCGAATAAAATTAAAATAATGAGATATAAAACGAGGCAGAATTATGTCGAAAAGAAACGTAGTATTGATTTTGGTAGACCAGCTGCGAGCTGATTTTATAGGACCTTACGGCTGTGATTTTATAAAAACACCGAATCTTGACGCCTTGGCGAAAAACGGTGTCACCTACGATAACGCAATAGCGTCGGCTACGGTTTGTGCGCCCTCGCGCGCGTCTGTTTTGACCGGTGAGTTCGTTTCGGGGCACGATGCGTGGACTAACGACGTGCCCTTCGGGCGCAATGCGGAATTCTTCCCCGAAAGGCTTTCGGCGGCGGGATATATGACGGCGGCTGTCGGATTTTCCGACCACGTTAAACCGGACGCACCCCTCGGCTATAAGTATCAGAACATCTTCACCTCAAGCCCCGACGGCGAATATATGAGGTTTTTGCGCGCGGCGTATCCGGATGCCGAAACCTACCACGATGACGACGGAACGATGCACTTCAAGTACCCCGAGGAGTACTTCTACGACAGATGGTGCACCGACCGTGCTACAGACTTTATACAAACCTACGCGAAGACCGGTAAAGCGCCAAACGGTGCGGCGCCCGACGAGGAGGGAGCGCCCTTCTTCCTCTATTGCGGCTTACTCTCGCCGCACACGCCACTGACACCTCCCCACGGACTTGAGGGAGCGGTTGACGTCGAGCGCATACCCACCCTCGTCAACTCAACCCGACAGGATATTGCGGCGGTTGAAAAATACAGACGCGCCTTCCTCAACTCTCACGAGGACCTCGTCAATCCCGAGGGGGCAGTGCCTCGCCGTATGAGAGAGCGTCTGGCGTATTGCGAGCTTGTCGCCGAGGTGGACTCGCTCGTCGGCAGAATAGTAAAATCGCTTAAGGATAACGGCGTTTACGAGAATACGACCATAATCTTTACCTCCGACCACGGAAGCGTGGATAACGACTATAACGTGGTTACCAAGGGTCCTTGGCCGTATAGACGTCAGCTCTTTATCTCTATGATAGTTTCGAATAACCCGAAGCTCACTCCCGGCACGCGAAGCGACTGCCTTTGCGGTAATATCGACGTCGGTGCAACCGTTCTCGGTATTGCGGAGGATGAGCGCCGCTTCGGTGTTTCTCGCTCTTTGATAGATATGGCAAGCGGCGACGCGCCCGAGCGCGAGGTGCATATGAGCGAGTTCTGTGACGCTTGCAAAACGCTCGTCACCAAGCAGTATACCTTTACTTATTATCCCTTTACACAATCGACCTGCATTTACGACCGCATAAACGACCCGTACGAAATGACCGATATCTCAAACAGACCCGATATGCAAGAGTTCCGCACGAGTATGCTTATGCACACGGTCGATTTTATGTGTATTGCAAAGGGCGTGCGTCTTGAAGCGCACGACGTCGTTCCCGAAATCCGCGCGGGACTTGAGAAAAAGGACCCGAAATTCCTCGATAAATTCGACATTTCCTTCCCGCTTGCAAGCTGGGCGGAGGTTGAGCGAGTCGAGGCGGCGGGACTCGACCCGACCTATAACGAATTTTGTCGCGACAGAAAAATCAAGTCGCACTACGGCGTCTACTTCTTCGAGGAAAAACCGAAAAAAGCAGGGAATTAATTTAATAAAAAGAGAGAAGAATCAGATTTTGCACCGATTTTTCTCTCTTTTTGCTATTCTTTGTTTACGTTTTGCGGCGGTTTTGCCGAGAAGCGTTATTTTACGAGATTTGCCTTGATGTAGTCGGCGCTGATTTTTGCGGATTCAAGCGACTTTCCGGGGAAGCAGCGGTCGTCCTCAACGACGAAGTGCTTCACGCCCGCGCGCTCGGCGCACTCAATAATACCCTTATAGTTCATAACACCGCTGCCGATTTCTACCATCGGGTACTGATATTCACCGTTATATTCTCTGTCGGCAGTCATATCCTTAAGGTGAAGAACCTCGATTCTGCCCGCAAGGCGCTCAATCATATCGCGAACGTCTATACCTGCATACTGACACCAGAAGGCGTCGAGAACGAAGGAAACGTTTTCCTTATCAAGTCCATCAATCAGGCGGTCAAATATCGTTCTGCCGTCGGAAAGCTTCACGAACTCGAAATTATGGTTATGATAGGTCAGCTTGAAGCCGTGCTCGGCATATATTTTTGCCATTTCGTTGTAAATTTTGACGAATTCGGCAACACCGTCTTCGTTTCTGTGGGCGTAAGGCATACCGCCGATACCGATACTCGTCGTGCCGAGTGCCTTGTGATAAGCGACCGTACCCGAAACGTCGTTGACTATTTTGTCAAAATCGTAATGCGTTCCGCAAACGGTGAGCCCCGCCTCGCGAACGTACTCGGCGAAAAGCTCAGGTGTCATATAGGAATAAGTGCCTGCCGTCTGTACGCCGGAGTAACCCATTTTTCCGAGAGCCAAGAGCGCCGCCTTCGTATCCTCTGCGTTAGTAAAATGATCTCTTACGGAGAAAAGCTGTATTCCAAATTCTTTCATTGTATCGCCCCACTTTGTGTTTTTTTACATTCTAACATTTATAAGCACCGATAAACAATACGGAAATTGATATAAGCTTGCACGATATTGACATTTTAAGAAATTGAACGAAAGTGGAGTAAATGATTGCCGAGGCAATCTTGAAATGCCTGCGGCATTAAATGAAATTGCCCTCGCCCTTATCTAAAATATGCGCCACGAGCGGTTACGCTGTGGCGCATTTCAAGACGGCTTCGCCGTCATTTCAATCTTGCGAAGCAAGAATTTCAATCGTCCGAGTCCATCTCGGGCGAATTTCATTGCGAAGCTTTGCTTCGCCACACCGCCCCGTGCGAGTGGAGTTGGAGTAGAAATTGTCGGCTGACGAGTGAGAAGTGTATATACATACACTGAGCGAGGAAACGGCAATAGAATAAAAAACTTTAATCTTTTCGAGGAAAACTGTAGGTTTTCGACCTTAATATTATTAAAAAGGGTAAAGTGAAAGCGGAGATGCTGATTTAACAACATCTCCACTCGTTTTTTATTCGGTTATGCCCAAATACACCGCACGGCTTAAAGGTCCGCGATAAGCTGATTCCTGCTATGCTTATCAAGCGCGCGGTAGTCGGAAATAACGTATCTGTTATCGTCCGAGTCGCGCACGCGGACTCTGCCGTCAGAGAAGACTTTGACGTCGTGGTTGCGGTTGCGGATATCGAAGCTTTTTATACCTCTGTCGGTTTCTACCGTCCAATGAAGCGTGCCGTATTTTTCGGTGACCGAAATGATTTTCGTGATATGCGGCACGAGATAATAGTCGTTAAGGCTGTATTCGATAACCTCGCGCGAGGCGGCACTGAGGTCACGGAGCGAGCGAATGATAGCTACCTCAGCCCCCTCCTTATCGAGAAGGGTGATATAGCTGTCTGCGCGGCTGACGGGGAAAAGTCTTCTCGGCTCAAGCTCGGTGTAGACCTCGCCGCCCGCGAGCGTCAGCGTCACGAGATTGTTTTCATAAACGGTAACCGAGTCTGCCGCCCCGACGTAAATTCTTTCTTTCATATTGCTGCTCATAGCCTCTCCTCCTCTCTCATACGGTCGGCGTCAGCCGCCATCGACTGTATCTGAACGAGCTTGTAATACTTGCCCTTCAGTGCCATCAGCTCCTCCGGCGAGCCGTTTTCGATAATCTTACCGCCGTCAACGACGATAATGCGGTTAGCGCGCTTTAAGGTCGAGAGCCTGTGCGCTATCATAAGCGTGGTTTTTCCCGCTATCAGACGGTCGATTGCCTCTTGGATAAGATGCTCGGTTTCGGAGTCGACAGCAGCCGTCGCCTCGTCGAATATAAGTATAGATGGGGATTTCAGCACGGCTCTTGCAATAGAGATACGCTGCTTCTCACCGCCCGAAACACCAACTCCGCGCTCGCCGAGCATAGTATCGTAGGCATCGGGCTGACGCGCGATAAAGCCGTGGGCGTTTGCAACGTCGGCGGCGTGTATGACCTCCTCGACGCTCGCGTCGGGATTGCTGTATGCAATATTGTTGAATATAGTGTCGCTGAACATCATCGGCTCTTGCTGAACGTAGCCTATCTGCTCGCGGTACGCCGACAAATCAAAGTTCTTGATATTGTGTCCGTCGACGAGTATTTCGCCTGAGTATCCGTCGTAAAAACGCATCAAAAGGTTAACAAGAGTTGACTTTCCGCTACCCGTAGTGCCCACTATGCCGACAACCTCGCCGGGATTTATCGTTAGCGTTACGTCGTCGAGAACCTTTTTCGTTCTGTCAAACGAGAAGCCGACGTGCAAAAATTCTATCTTACCGTCAAGCTTTTCGGGTACGACGTGCGACTCGGCTTGTGTTTCCGGCTCAGCCTCAAGAATATCGAGAATTTTCTCGGTCGAGGCAAGCGCACCCTGGAAGGAATCCGAGAGATTGGCAAAGAAGGTAACCGGGTTATAGAACATCGACGCGTAGGAAATAAAGGAAACTATAAGTCCGGCGGAAAAGGCTTCGTCCCCCGCTATAACGCGGCTGCCGCCGACGCCCCAGATAATCAGAGAGCCGCAGGTTACGAGGAAGGAAACTATCTGCGGAAAGGCGGTTGAGAGCTTACCTATCTTAAGGTCCATTTTCAGCCACTCCTCGTTCTTCTGTTCGAATTTCGAGGACGAACGGCGCTCACCCGTGAAGGATTTTACTACCTTAATACAAGGAATAGTATCCGAAAGCGTTGCGAAAACGCTCGACCACCGCCGCCAGATTCTACGGTAATACGGACGGATTTTGAGCGCGAAAATCCTCGTCGCGATAACGATGAAAACTACCGGTATCAAGGATAAGAGCGTCAAGGTCGGGTTGAGCGTCAGCATAATTATAACTATACCGACGAGCTGAAAGGCGTG
>JAZNFU010000276.1:0-1674 GCA_045576135.1 Eubacteriales bacterium | reverse complement strand
GTTCTGACACAGTACCGACCGCTTGCCTTAAACGAGTATATAGGAAACGGTGCGGCGTGGGACCTCGACCGCACACGCGGCGGTCTTCGTATGCTTCCGCCGTATCAGGGGGATAAAAAGAACGATTGGTACAGAGGAACGGCAAACGCCATATACCAGAATATAGATTTTATAAATCAGTACGACCCCGAATACGTCCTTATACTCTCGGGTGACCATATATACCGTATGGATTACGGAAAAATGCTGAATCACCACAAAAAAACCGGAGCCGCCTGCACGGTCGCGACTATAACCGTACCGTACTCAGAGGCGTCAAGATTCGGTATTTGTAACACGAACGCCGACGGCTCGATTTACGAGTTCGAGGAAAAGCCGAAGCAACCGAAGAACAATCAGGCGTCGATGGGAATTTATATATTCGACTCTAAAAAGCTTATAGAATATCTTGAAATCGACGAGGAAAACGACTACTCGGACAACGATTTCGGTAAGAATATAATTCCTAATCTTTTAGCCAACGGCGAGAGGCTCTTTGCGTACAAATACGAGGGATATTGGCGCGACGTCGGCACGATATCGTCGCTTTGGGAGGCGAATATGGACCTCATCGGAGAAAATCCCGCATTGAATATATCCGACAGACATTTCAGAATTTACTCCAAAAACACGGCGCGTCCGCCGCAGTATATCGGACGCGGCTCGTCGGTAAAGAACTCTATGATTTCCGAGGGGTGTCAGATATACGGCAGAGTGGAAAATTCGGTTTTGTCGGGAGGTGTCAGAATCGAGGCGGGCGCTTTCGTTTCGGACTCGGTTATTATGGAGGACGTAACGGTAAAATCGGGCGCTCGGGTCTTTTCGGCTATCATAGATTCGGGTGCGGTTATAAACGAGGGCGCGAGCGTCGGAATACACGGAGCAAAATCCGAAAATATAACCGTTATTGAGTGCGGTGCACAAATATTCGCATCGGGTGCAAAGGAGGAGCTTTAAATGGCTATCAACGCAGCAGGTATAATATTTTCAAGCTTAAACGACAATAATCTTTCCAGACTCACCCGCGACAGAGCCGTTGCCGCAATTCCTTTTGCCTGCAGATACAGACTCGTGGATTTCTGTCTTTCCAATCTCGTGAACGCAAACGTATCCAATATAAATATCGTGGCTAACTACAATTACCGCTCGCTCGTCGAGCACATAGGAAGCGGCAAGGATTGGGACTTGGCGAGGCGCAAGGGTGGAATAAATATAATTTCACCGTACCAAACGGCGAAATCTCCCTCGGCTAAAATTTTCACGACTCATCTTGAGGCGTTGAAGAATATGAGCGTATATATTGACGAGCTATCCGAGGAATTTATAGTTCTTATGGATTCGGACCACGTTCTCAATATAGACGTTGCGGACGTTATCGGATTTCACGAAAAGAGCGGTGCGAATATCACGATGGTTACGAAAAAAATCAGCGAGGGGTATACGAGTAAGACTCCAAGGCTTATGGTATCGAGCGTCGGTGGGCGCGTTTGCGACCTTAGTATGAGCGCCGTATACACCGACACGAATCCCGAGCTTTGCCTTAATATATTCGTTATGCGTACCGTTTATCTGCGAAAGCTTATAGAGCAGGCGGAGGCGCACAGCCTTGACAGTCTGACACAGTATATTTTAAAG
>JAZNFU010000275.1:0-1846 GCA_045576135.1 Eubacteriales bacterium | reverse complement strand
GATTTCCTCGGTATCGAGAATTTTATCCGAAATAGCACCGGTTGCGGCGAGATTTTCACCTACGGTCGCATCTTCGAATTTCGGCCACAAAACGCCGGGCATATCAAGCAGGTCAAAGCCTATTCCTGTCGGCACCCATTGCTTTGACAGTGTGACGCCGGGGCGGTTTTCAACCTTCGCCTTCTTACCTCTGGCAAGCTTGTTTATCAGCGAGGATTTTCCCACGTTGGGAATGCCCACTATCATAGCTCGCAGCGCGCGGTTTTCCATACCTTTTGCGCGGTATCTTTCAATCTTTTCGGAAAGTGCCGTTCGTATAATTTTCGGAAGCTCGTCAAGGCCGTACCCGGTCTGCGAATCGATTATAGCGCATATTTCGCCCGCCTCGGTGTACTTATCAAACCACTTTTTCGTAAGCGCGGGGTTTGCAAGCGAATATTTCGTGAATACGGTCACCCTCGGCTTTTCACCGCAAAGCTCCGAGATTTCGGGGTTTCTTGAGCTGTGGGGAATTCTCGCGTCGATAAGCTCAAGAACGATATCCACGAGCGGCAAGCATTCCTTCATTTGCCGCCTCGTTTTTGCCATATGTCCGGGGAACCACTGTATAGGATTTTGTGCCATAGCCTACCGTCCTCAAAAAATTAGTCTATCACGCTCGCCGTTTCGAAGGGATAGAAGCGGAAAAGAACCTTTCCGAGAATGGTCGATTCCTTTACCGTTCCGAAATATCTTGAATCGGTTGATTCATCTCTGTGATCTCCCATAACGAAGACCTCACCCTCGGGGACCGTGCATTCTATATACTCGTAGCCGCGTCCGTTTTGGTTTTTGTGATATGTGAAATTAGGTATGTTTTCGCTGTAATAATCGGGCAGAAATTTGTCCATTCTCAGATAATAGACGTAATCGTCCTCGTTAATCGGGGTAGTCATATCGTTGACGTAAACTCTGCCGTCAGAATAAACGCGTATCGTGTCACCGCCGACGGCTATTATGCGCTTTACGAGCGGTACTGTAAGCTGGGAGCTGTATTTTTCCTTGGAGTAATCCTGAAAGACGATTATATCACCGCGCTTCGGCTCGTAGAAGAAATCCGAAATAATGAGATGCTCGCCGTTATAAAGAGTTCTTTCCATAGAGCCGCCGTCAACTATCGAGTGGCGGAATACGAAGGTGGTAAGAATAAGCACCGCAACCATAGTAAACACGAAAAGCTCAAGAAAATCGAAGCGGTTGTCTATCGGACGCTCGGCTTTGCTTTTTTCGGCTTTCCTTGCGCCCTCGGATATCGGAGATATGATTTCGTCGTCATCCTCTACGGGAATATCTACCGCTACCGACCGTATTACGTCGGTTGATTCGGGAATAGTGTCGTCAAGCTCACTGATTGATGACTGATGTACGTCCTCCTCGCTGTCGGTGTTTTCTTCTTCGGTGTCGACCGCGTGTACCGCATTTTCTAACGCCTCACGCTCAATATCTCTTGCCGTAAATTCGTCGTCCATAGGGAAAAAAGTGCTACTCGGCGACTGCGGAAGCTCGGCTGCATCATCGTCCGAGATGCGCTTTGAGATATCCTCACTCATACGAAAACCTCCTTCTGTGATTTAATGGAAAAACGCCATTACATATTATTTTATCATATTCTAAAAGAAAATACAATGTTAAAATTAACATATTTTTTGAAAAAAATATGCGGTGGGTTATGTAAACCTTACTAAAAATCGCTTCTTGAAAAAATGATGAAAAAATATCCAAAAAACTATTGATTTTTTTGTTTATCTGTGATATAATAGCTTCAACTGTGCGTATGCCTCAAGCATACCGGTTGAAATTCAGAACA
>JAZNFU010000274.1:0-2402 GCA_045576135.1 Eubacteriales bacterium | reverse complement strand
CAGAGTCGATGTTGATCTTACAAACGGCCATCTTAGCTGCCTGACGAAGCTGCTCCTCGGGAATACCAACCGCATCGGGAAGCTTTCCGCCGAGAGCGTTGATCTCGGTTACACACTCGTGTGCAACGCTGGAAGCACCGTGAAGAACGATGGGGAAGCCGGGAAGTCTTTTGCCAACCTCCTCAAGAATATCGAATCTGAGAGGCGGGGGAACGAGAACTCCGTGCTCGTTTCTCGTGCACTGCTTAGCGGTGAACTTATACGCTCCGTGCGAGGTACCGATAGAGATAGCGAGAGAGTCAACGCCGGTTCTCGATACGAACTCCTCAACCTCGTCGGGCTTGGTGTAAGAGGAATGCTCGGCTACGACGTCGTCCTCAACGCCTGCGAGAACTCCGAGCTCACCCTCAACTACGACGCCTCTTGCGTGCGCGTACTCAACGACCTTCTTGGTAAGAGCGATATTGTCCTCGAACGAGTGGTGCGAGCCGTCAATCATAACCGAGGTAAAGCCGCCGTCGATACAGGACTTGCAAACCTCGAAATCTGCACCGTGGTCAAGGTGGAGCGCAAGGTCGATTCCGCTGTCCTCAACGGCAGCGTTTGCAAGAGCCATAAGGTATGCGTGCTTAGCGTACTTTCTCGCTCCTGCGGAAACCTGAAGGATAACGGGGGATTTTTCCTCCGCAGCAGCCTCGGTTATAGCCTCGATTATTTCCATATTGTTGATGTTGAAAGCGCCGATTGCGTAACCGCCCTCGTAAGCCTTCTTGAACATCTCTTTGGTTGTTACAAGTGCCATTTTTTCATTCTCCTAAATTTTCTTTACATATCTATTTTACACTTTTTTGGGGAAAAATCAAGTCTTATTTTAAAAAATGACAGCTTATATTAAAAAAATGGAAAATTATACACATTTATACGAAAGTTGTGCCTAATAATTATATATTTTTTAGATTTTAGTGTTGATTTGTGAGTGAGGGAGTGATATAATAGTGTCGGACGAAATATTTTTCCGAGTGCTTCGCGAGGGAAAATCCCACCGGGGTGCACGGCGTAAAAAAATCAAACAACATCATCACAAGGAGCAATAACGAAATGCTTAACACACTTTGTAATTTTTCTCATAAGTGCGGCGGCTGTGCCGAGTAGGTTTTAGCCGGCGGCGGAAACACGTCCTGCAAGGACGAGAGCTATCTTTACATAAAGGGCTCGGGTACGGCACTCGCCACCATCGAGCCCTGTGGCTTCGTTAAAATGGAGCGCAAAAAGCTTTCAGAGATGCTTACCAACAGCTATCCCGACGTCGAGGTGGAGCGCGAGGCGGCGGTGCTTGCCGACCTTATGAGCGCGCGTGCTGTCGGCGAGGAGGCGAAGCGCCCCTCGGTTGAAACGCTTTTGCACGACCTTTTCCCGCAGAAATTCGTTTTGCACGTTCATCCGGCAAAGGTAAACGGTCTTACCTGCTCGACGCTCGGTGAGAAAACCGTAAAGGAGCAGTTTGCCGGTGCTGTATGGGTTGAATCTACGAAGCCGGGTTATACCCTTGCGATGCTTTGCAAGGATAAGCTCGATGCGTACAAGAGCGCCTCGGGCAAGGATGCAGATATTCTTTTTCTGCAAAACCACGGTATTTTCTTCGCCGCCGAGAGCGAGGGCGAGCTTGACGCGGTGGTAGCGTCGGTTATGGATAAGCTTAACTCTATGATTTCGCGTACCCCCGATTTCACCGAGGCGGAGTATGACTCGGAGCTCGTAACCGCACTTGCACCCGCTATCCGTATGCTTTGGGGCGAAGGTAGTGCCGCGGTGGTTAAATTTACCGCCAACAAAACCGTGCTTGAGTTTGCCGAGAGCGAGGAAAAATTCGGGCAGGTAGTCGAATCCTTTACCCCCGACCATATAGTTTATTGCAAGGCGCATCCGCTTTTCGTCAGCGAACCTACCGTCGATGCGCTCAAGGCGTCCTTTGCCGAGTACGTTGCAAAATACGGCTATAAGCCGAAGGTTATATTCGTAAGGTCACTTGGTATGTTCGCGGTATCCGACACGGTCAAGTCGGCAGCTACCGTAACGGCGGTTTGGCTCGACGCGCTCAAGATTGCCGTATACGCCGAGAGCTTCGGCGGCGTGCTTCCGATGAGCGAGGAGTTGATAGATTTCATAGTCAACTGGGAGGTTGAGTCGTATAGGTCCAAGGTGAGCGCAGGCGGCAAGAGCGCGCGCAGAATTGAGGGCAAAATAGCAATCGTCACGGGTAGCGCGCAGGGCTTCGGTAAGGGAATTGCCGAGCATATGGCTGCCGAGGGTGCATACGTCGTTATCGCGGATATGAACGAGGCGGGAGCGCGTGCTACCGCAGAGGAGCTTTGCCACCGCTTTGGCGCGGGCATCGCGGTGTC
>JAZNFU010000273.1:0-2047 GCA_045576135.1 Eubacteriales bacterium | reverse complement strand
GTTCTTGAGGCTCTTGCGGCTAAGTACCCCGTAGCACTTCCCGAAATCGATGAGGTAGAGGCAGGTGCGGCAGGTGCTAACCTTAACGTAGAGTTCGTTCTTGACGAAAAGCTTGAGTATCGCTTCTATATCGTCGGTGTTGCAGAAGACTATATGTCCTTCAACAATATCACCATTAAGTATACCGCGATTGACGGTGTAGAGAAGATTTACTCTACCGCTAAGAAGAACGTTAAGCTTGAGTCTGACGGCGAAAAGTACTGGGTTGACTTCTCTATGGAAGCGTTCGACTTCGGTGCTGATATAAGCATTAGCGTTCTTAACACCGCGGCAGGCGTAAACGCGAGCGTAACCTACAACGTCGCAAGCTACTATGCAGATGCAAAGGCGGCAGGCGCATCGGATACTCTCCTCGCTCTCGTTGAAGCTCTCAACGCTTACGCAACCTACGCAAACGCTTATATGGCTGACTAATTAAAAAGTGTTGATGGAGAATATTTGAATTCAAAATCAGTAAACCCAAAGGGGCTGTCTTGAATAAAGACAGCCCCAAAATATTAAGCCGGATAAAAGCAGAAAATAATATAAGAGAATCTTAAAGCAATAGCTGAAAACGCAAAGGGATGCCGATGTGGCATCCCTTTATAAATCAATATGAAATTAACTATCAGCGGTTAAGTATAAGCTTTGTAAGCTCAACGGGAGTAACGATTTCGTCACCGCGGTAAACGCGCATATTGCCCGATGCAATCTCATCGATAAGAATTACCTCGCCGTTGTTATAACCGAACTCAAACTTGATGTCCCAAAGGTCAAGACCGATGGATTTGAGGTCGTCAGCAACGATTTTGGTAATCTTGAGCGTCTGCTCCTTCATACTTGCGAACAGCTCCTCGCTCATAACGCCGAGTGCCGCAAGACCTTCTGCTGTAACGAGCGGATCGCCGAGAGCGTCGTTTTTGAAGGTGCATTCAACGTATCCTCCGGGGATGCGAGTACCGTTTGCGATATATTCGCCGTATCTTCTGATAAAGCTGCCCGTAGCAACGAGTCTGCAAATTACCTCAAGACCGTGACCGAACACCTTACCGGGAAGAACCTCCATAGTTGCATCCTCTACGTTTGCGCTGACGTAGTGCGTCTTTACGCCGTTTTTCTTGAGAAGCTCGAAATAATAAACCGACGTTTCAAGGTTAGCCTTTCCTATACCCTCGATAGTAAGTCCAACGGAGTTCTCGCCGGGATCGAAAACGCCGTCCTTGCCGGTGCAATCGTCCTTGAACTTGAGCATTACGTTTCCGTTGTCGAGCTGGTATACGTCTTTCGTCTTTCCTTCATAAAGCTTTTTCATAATAATCATCGTCCTTTATTAGTTTTTATTAACGTAATTATTTTATCACAAAAAATTGGGTTTGTATATATTTTTTGGAAAAAAGTTTATATAAACTTGTAAAATTTCAAAAAGGGCATTTTGTGCAAAATAAATAGAAAGAAAATATATGCGTGATACCCCATCGGGAGTATCACGCACTCATAATGGCTCACGCTTGATAAAATTCACACGTGTCGGATAAAATTCCGCTTCGCATATGCTCGCGCGCGATGCGGTGAATTCTATCAAATGAAGCTTAATTGCAAAGCACACTTTACTTTTCGTAGTAAGACGGCAGCTCTTTTTCGATAACCTCGCCTATCAGGTCGAGCTTCCAATCTATATGCGCCTTGTCGCACATATACTCCATACTCGGCTCGTATCCGAGTCGCGAATCGAATTCAACGAGCGGAATCGTGTCTTTTGCGTTTTGCACTTCCGCGCGACAGATATCGAGCATTTCGTCAACGAGTCTGTTCCTTTTTTCGCCGTGAGTATCCAAAAGCACGTATTTGCGCTTATAAAACTCCTTGATTCCGATTGTGGTGCGTATCGTATTCCTTATGAATTTACAAAGGGCAAGAATGCGGCGAGCGTTATCTCTTTTTCTTTCGGGAGTGTAAGTCGGATCGTAGCCATGTCGTTCTGTGAGCCAAGGAGTTGTAAGAGACCCTT
>JAZNFU010000272.1:0-26291 GCA_045576135.1 Eubacteriales bacterium | reverse complement strand
ATTAAGTACTTTGCTGAAATTTCAGAGTTGAATCCAAGTTTGTTTGGGGCGAATCGATAAATTAAAAAATTCGACTCTAAAATTTTTTTCAAAGTAATGATGCCTTCCAGCCGCCCCTTTATTTTCTCCCAATTTTTCGATTTTTCAATGTCACATGCATTAATTTTATTTGAAGCTATCAAATCAATTAGTTTTTCACCATACATTTTGTTGGGGGTAATTTTAAAATCAACATCTTTGGCATAGTGCATACCAGATAAATGATAAAAATTAGCCTTTTCAAAAATCAAATGGAGATTGTATTCTTTGTTCTTATAACCAAGGATAAAGATATATTCTGTTGTCATTAAATCCGTCCATGCGGTTGTAGCTTGTAAAAATAGACACATTTCGACACTCCTAACAAATGAGAAAGCCACACTTTCGTGTGGCTTGGTCGGTACTTTATTTCGGTAGATACCTATTCGGTCTGCGGCAGTACCCGCCCGATACGATGCTCCACATATAACCGAAAACCGAACCGGAAATATGCTTCAACGCAACGACGAACAGTCACGCTGTCATCTAGCATCTTAATTATATCAAAAAAGTTGTGAGAAGTCAATAGATTTCAAAAACTTTTTTGGCAATTTAAATGCTACTATTATTATATGCAAATGTGAATTGTATAAACATTGATTTAGTATAGGAATATTGTGGGTGAGTTTTTATTGTTTTTTGTCAAATATAATTGACAATATCATTTTTTTGTGATATAATACCGATTGTCTAATATATTTGACAGGAGGATTTGATGAACGAAAAGATGAAGCAAGCACGAATTGAGAAAAATTTATCTCAAACAGATCTTGCAAAAAACATTGGAGTTTCACGACAGACGATCAATATGATCGAAAACGGGGTATATAATCCCACGATAGAATTATGTATTCGTATATGCAAAGAGTTGGGCGTTACGCTCAATGATTTATTTTGGAGGGAATAAAATGTTTTACGATGAAAGAATTGAAAATGTGAAAGGGAAAATAGCAAAAAGAGCTATTCTGATAACTTTTATTGTCACATTTGTACTTGCACAAATTCACTGCGCAAATTTATTGAGAAATGCATCTAATGTCCGCTATTATTGGTTTGCGCTTCCCGATGTGGCTATTTATATTAGTACGATTATCACTTTAATAATTGGATTTGTTCGCCATTTTATATATTACAAAGACGAACGAACGGAATTGGAAGAAGATAGGTTTTATAGCAGAGCTGCTTCAATACTAATTAAAATAGCTTTGGGGGCTTTCGCTTTTGATTTGCCTATTGTTCTGTATCTTGGTAAACCTCTTAATTTTGCAGACAATGGGCCAAGTGGCATTATTTATACATTGCTTTTCGTTATAGGAATATACGTAGTTTACAGTTTTAGAAAGAATGATATTTATTTCAATTATTCCATTATGGATAACGACCATTATTATAAAGGCGTTTTTAAGAATATAGGCAAACTTTCTCTTTACGCATTGGCTTTCCTCGGCATATCTGCAATATCTTTTATAGGAGTCATTGCAATAAAAACGCCGGATTCCGCACATGTTCTTAAGATCCTCTTGGATACGTTGGCATATTATGTTGGAGCTTTCATAGAGGTTGCACTTCTGTATCTCCTTTATTCATTCCTTGAAAAATGTAGTTACAATAGCGAAAACTCAATATCAAAATCTACTATTATCTCTTTAGTAATTACAATCTTCATATATGCTGTTTACACCGCCGGTGTAATTTTTGTTGACTCCACGGCAATATCGCAGGCAACTGCCGTACAGCTTGTTTCGATAATGTCTACACTTGATACTTATATCAAATTTGCGCTTCTGATTTTCCTCACATATTTCGGATATGAATATCAAAGAGTACGTAAAAATAAGCTTCTCTCGGCTGCTTGTGTAACAATTCTCTTAAGCGAAACTCTGTCAATATTTATAGGTCAGATCTCTGGTAGTCTAATATTCGTATTTATGCCTGAGATAATGAGTCAAGATGCGTATGTCATCAATCAGCTTTTCTCTACGATAAATGTTTCCATTGAGGATGTTTCAAGCCTTGCGAACATTGTAGGATTTGTGCTCATCATCTTTGCTCTTGTGAAAGATAATCTCATCCACAAAGCTCATCGTTTTGCGGTAGGTGCCTTCACTGTTCTCTGCGGTGTTGAACTCTTTTTACGCACACAAGTAGATATCTTGCAAGTCAACATCTATCATTTCATCGTGGAAATAATCGTGCTTTCTTATTTTGCTTTACTCGTAACGCTCGTAAGCAAAAAGGCAAAGAAAGGATTGCGCTAATTTTCAGCAAACCTCTTGTATTTATTCTACTGTTATGGTACAATAGTTACAACAGAAAAAATATGTTTTTAGGCGGTATCGTTGATACCATTTTGATACCGTTTTTTCAAAGACTCCATAGATTATGGGGAAAAAGAAGGTCGAATTATCTGAAAAAAGCACGTTAAAATACCTAATTTCACTCAGAATAATGCTGATTTAAGCGAGTGGGAATAAGCCTGCGGCTTATTCCCATTCAATCAACTATGATTGCCTGACGGCAAGTTATGATACGCTGCGCGTAGTTATGATGCTCGCAAAGCTCGCAGTTATGAGCGGCTTCGCCGCGTTTGAAGTTAGACAGGCAATCATATCATAACGAGTGCAAAGCACTCTCATAACTTTCACGCAGTGAATTCATAACGTTTGGCATCGCCAAACTCATAACTCTAAACTTAAAACTTCGAGGTTTATTATGTCGGACAGTATTTTGAGAAACAAATCTAAAGACTTTGCCAAAGATATTGTTTTTCTTTGCCGAACCTTAAAACAAAACGGCGTTGAAGCCGCTTTGACAAACCAACTCCTTCGCAGTGGAACTTCCGTTGGTGCAAACGTTTACGAAGCGCAATACGCTCAAGGAACAAAGGACTTTATTTCCAAGTTTGAAATCGCACTCAAGGAATGCAACGAGAGCGAGTATTGGCTTGTGCTGCTCTATGATACGAACTCTATTTCGGAAGCGGAATTTAAAGATTTTCACAGCAAATGCATCGAGCTCCGCCGTATGCTTGTTTCTTCGGTTTCAACGCTGAAAAATCAATAAGCTTTCAAGTATACTCAAAGCTTTAGCCGCGTGTATGCGTTTTACAAAATGCGCGGAGCACTTTATCACCACTTTAACGAAAAAGAATTAAATCCTCCCGATATTTTAATCTTTCAACGAGGGGGTGGATTTTCCGCAAAATTTCAAAGCGAAGATGCCGTAAAATGCGGTGGCATCTTCGCTTTTGATTTGTTTTTTACTAAGTCTTATGCGCCAAATTGTGCGGATTTTTGCTATATATGCAAATTTTAGTTGTCAAAATCAGCGGATAGGCTCAAGATATTCGTCATTCACGCCAAGAGCCTCGGCGCGCTCGGCATATCCGCCGTCGGGATATCTTTTGGCTGCGGCAAGAAGCGCCTTTTTGAGCGCGGGTCTGTGAGTGCCACGGTGAAGATCGGGGTAAGGACAGCTGTCGGGGTCACGAACGTAGGGGTCAAGAAACTCTATGGCGGATATGAGAATGCTCACACCGCGCTTCTCGTCGGGCGCCCAATAATTGTAGCCGAGACGCTCCGCCATTGCGGAAATCATCATCATAGCGTTGAAGGCGTAGAAGGAATATCCGATAGCCTTCGTGCGCGCAAGCTCGGTCGGCATCGAGCCGTCGGGGCGTATAAGCGTTTCAAGACGGCGATGGTATGAGGTGAGGCAGATGTTTTTCGCAAGCTGAGGTCTATCGGTGAAAAGAGCCATCGAAAGAATCTGCGAATCGTGCCACGCGCCGATATTCTGATTTCCGTTATCCATCTCAATACCGTTCTCGTGCGTGAGCATCCAGTTGGTAAACTCAACGAACCAAGCCTTTACCGCCGCTACCGTTTCCGCGCCGAGAAGTCCAAGCTCCCGGAAAATGCCGATACCGTCCATAAGCTGATAGGTTACCGCAAAATCGATAAGTCCGGTGCTTCTTCCCTCGCAAATACCGGGTATAGCCTGTGCGTAGCGGGCGTTTGGCGCCATATAGGTTTCGGGATTTATAAACCAGTCGTAAAGCTGACGCTCAGCATACTCAGCGCACTCCGCCGCGCGCTCGTCGATATAAAAGGCGGTAAGGGCGAGCGTGTTGATTCTTGCGCCAACAGCACCGAGCGATATTCCGTCGTGCGAGTCGGGATTGACTATACCGTCCTTATTTATATAAGGAAGTCCGTCGGGGGTGTTGGGGTTCGGCCACCAATAAAGTCCGCAGGACATATAATCGTGTATATTACCCGAGGGGGCGTGAAGCTTTTTGTCGGTCATCTTCAGAGTCGGCAGAGCGAGAATATCGTCCGCTTTTTTCGAAAGCCTTGCAATAGCGGCATCCGAAACCTTTCCCTTAAGCTTCAAAAGCTCCTCGTAAGGATAAGTGATTGTCGTCATTTTCATAACCTCCGTTATTTACCAAGTCAACGTCGTTTAATCGAATACGCTTTAAAAGGCATTTTCGTACGGTACGCCGTCAAAAATTTTCCTCTAAATACGTTACTACCATTGTAGCACGAAGAAATTCGAATTACAAGTGTGTAACGAAAAAAACGTAAATATTTTCGCAGCTCGGTTATTGAAGTATTCGTCGGTCTGTGCTATAATAAATGAGAAAGAAATAACCGTGTGAGGAACCGATGAAAGATCTGACCGCATATAAAAAAATTATAAAAGAATACTCAAAAAAGTCATACCCGAAGCTTATCCGCGAGCCTATGGGACGGCTGAATTATCCGTTTATCGTTCCCGGGGCGGTATACGAATACGACCTTTGGGACTGGGACAGCTGGCTTACGGACGTTGCCGTAAGGCAGATTATTGCCGATAACGGCGGCGAGAGGGAGTCCGAATTTTCGGCGTGCGAGTGGGGCTGTATATTCAATTTCCTCGAGCATATGGACGACTCGGGCAAAATTCCCATTATGATAAACGGACAGCGCGAGCCGATATTTATCACCGAATCGAAAAATGCGCACAAGCCCTGCCTTGCACAGCATTTGGCGTTTGTTTTGAAAAGCACGGGTGAGGATATTTCCCGAATTTCACACGCCCTGCCAAAGCTGGACAAATTCATCGAATGGTATGATAAAACGAGCCGCCACGAGCCGACCGGACTTTATTTCTTCCTCGACGACACCGCTATCGGAGTTGACAACGACCCCGCGATTTTTTACCGACCCGAAGGCAGCACCGCGTCGATATATCTGAACGCGCTTATGTACCGTGAGCTTTTGGCTATGGCGTATATATGGCGGCTTGCGGGAGCGGAGGAAAAGGCGAAAAATTACGAGCTGCGCTCTCGCGAATTGCGTGATGCGATAAACGAGCATCTTTACGACGAAAAATGCGGAACGTATTACAGCGCCGACATAAATCTCTTACCCGTGGACCCCGACAAATTTCTGCACAGCGGATGCCCGAGGCATTGGCACTCGCTGATAATGAGAATCGACTCCTGGTCGGGCTTTACGGCGCTGTGGACGGGAATTGCACCGCCCGACAGAGCGAAAAGAGTCATTGAGGAAAATATGTTGAACCCCGACACCTTCCTCGGCAAATACGGCATTCGCTCGCTATCAAAGCTTGAAAAAATGTTTGTAAATATCCCCTCGGGCAACCCGTCCTGCTGGCTCGGTCCGGTTTGGGGCGTCGCAAACTATATGTGCTTCATATCACTGATAAAATACGGTTACGAAAAAGAGGCGCGGGAGCTTGCCGAAGCGCTTATTTATACACTCGGCAGGGATATCGCGGAGTGCGGACAAATGCACGAATACTACCACGCCGACACCGGCGAGGGACTCAATAATCCCGGCTTCCAATCCTGGAATCTTCTTGTAAACAATATGATAGCGTATCTTGACGGCAAGCCTGCCGTAAAGGAATTTTAAGTACGAAAAAGCGTTATCTTTAAATGATAAAGCACACAGCACCTTTTAAAAAATTTTGGTGTTGTGTGCTTTTCGTTTGATATTTGCAAGAGGTAAAGCCGGAGCGGTATTCGGTGACAAGGCGTAAGGCTCGCGCGGTAATTCGGTACGAGCCTCAATAATTTGCGCCGAGGCGCAAGGCTCACTCGGCAAAAATCGACTCGGTGTCAATCGGCACGGTGTCGCCGAGCGGTAGCGAATAAATCTCGACGCTCGCGGGAGCTTTTCCGAATATTTGTGCAACCGCACTCTTGTAGTAAGAAAGCTGTCTTGCGTGGCGGCGGGTGAGCTTTTCACGCGCCGAATTTTTATCGGCAAGCTCCGCCTCCGTGAGCCTATCCGTCTTATAGTCCAAAAGGCAAAGCTCCCCGTCGGCGTTTTCTATGATACAGTCTATGACACCCTGAACGAGTATTTTTTTGCCCGAAATCGCCTCGGCGCGCTCGGGCGAGCGAGTAAAGCTCTCGGCGGGCAGGCGTATATTAAAGCGAAGCTCGCGCCATAGATTTTTCGCTCCCCTCATTCTTGAAACGAGCTCGGAGCGTCTGAAAGCTTCTATTTCGTCAAGCCGTACCGCCGACGCTTGCTCCTCGGATAAAAATTCCTTTTCAACGAGTCTTCCAAGCTCAGCCTCGGCACCGAGTGCTACCAGCCTCTCGATATCGCAAAACTGCATATAAAGGTGAGTCGCTATACCCGAAAGCGCTGAAAGCTCGGCGCGGCTTCTTCCGCCGATAAAGCGCGGTACTATCTTCTTTTTATGCAATGGCTCGTCCTCGGTATCGTAGCCGTCAAGCGTGGCGGCTCTGTCGTCAGCACCGTCAAGCACCTCGGGATAAAGCGAGGACACGGAGAGTTTTTCGGGAATCTCGGTAAGATATTTGTCGGGGTAAACGAACCTAAACCGCGCCGTGAGCTCGTCGTAAAGCGCATCATCTTCAAGAGTTTGCTCTATGATTTTTTCGTTTTTTGTAACCTTTTCTTTGCTTTCCGTGGGTTTTTGGCTACAACACTCGCTTTCATCGTTCCCGACGTACTCGTCGTATTCAACACCCGATGCAAGCATTACGGAAAGATGCGATTTGATATGTGAGGCACAATAGGCGTCGAGCGAGCGTCGGGTAAGGGCGATATCAGCGTCGTACCCGTCACTGCCGCGCTCACGCTCACCGCTGATATAAAGCCTCTCACGCGCACGGGTCAAGGCGACGTAAAGCACGCGAAGCTCCTCCTCAAAATTCTTTCGTGAATTCTCGGCGTTTATGACCTCGCGTATCGGATTTTTAACGAGTGCAAGTCCGTCACAGGAGCGCAAATACATAGCAATTCCGAAGTCCTCGGAATATACGGCGCGCGCGCGTGCGTCCTTGTCGGATATTTTTCTGCCGGTGTCGACGTAGAATACTATCGGATATTCAAGACCCTTTGAGCCGTGCACGGTAACTATTTTAACCGCATCGCCCAGCTCTCGCGAGCCGCCGTCGTCAAACCGCGTTTTCTTGTTGATTACGTTATTTATATAGCTGATAAAGCTGTAAAGACCCTTGAACTCCGAGCCCTCGTAGCGACGCGCCATATCGTAAAGCAAGACCAGATTTTCACGGCTGCCGTCGCCCGCGAGCGACAAAAGCGAGGTTTCGCGGAAAAGCTTCGCTATGAGCGAATGGACGTTCATACCCTCGGCAATATCTCGGTAGCCCGAAAGAGTCTTCAAAAATTTCACACCGCGCTCGTAATCGGGGTTTTCCCGAACGTATTTTTTCAGGCTGTCGTAAAGCGTATGCTCGCCCGACCGATGCCTTATCCTCACAAGCTCGTCCGCGCTGAAATCGAAAATCGGAGAGCGCATAAGTCCGGCAAGATAAATATCTCGCCTCGGATTGTCTATCGAATTCAAAAGACAAAGCGCCAAAAGCACCTCTGAATTAAGGAAGAAGTTTTTGCTTTCAACGACCTCGGCGGGCACGGAAAGCTCGGCGAGCGCCTCGGAGTATGCGTCCGCCCGTCCTCTTATCGAGCGCATAACGATTGCGATATCAGAGGGCTTTATCGGGGAGCCGTCGGCAAGCGTTCCGCTTGATAAAAGCTCGCTTATTTTTTTCGCAACCGCCCTTGGCTCTGCGCGCCCCATCTGCTGCCCGTCAGCGTCGGAATCGTCCGTACCCGACGCCATTTCACCCTTTTCAAAAACGGTAAGCGTCGGATAAACCTTGGCGTCGAAAGAAAGCTTAGCGTAAGCGAGTCTATCGGCACTTTCGTATCCGATGCTCTTGCCGAAGGTCGAAAAGATTTTATCAAAAACTCGGTTTGTAAAATCTATAATTCCGCTGTCCGAACGGAAGTTTTGCGACATAAATATCGTAGCTCGCTGCTCACCCTCCGCTTTTTCTATCGGGGTAAACTCGGCACGCATACCCGCGAAAATTTCGGGCCTCGCGCTGCGGAAGCCGTAAATACTCTGCTTTATATCACCGACCATAAAGCGATTGTCGGGCCTTGATATAGCCTCGAAAATCTTGTTTTGCAGATTGTTTACGTCCTGATATTCGTCTATATAAACGTCGGTGTATCTTTGTGCAACGGCGGCGGCAACCTCGGTGCGCTCACCCGACTGCCAAAGACACTCGTAAGCGTAACGCTCAATATCCGAATATCTGCAAATTCCCCGCCTTTTCTTCTCGGTAGCAAACGCCTCGTCAAAGGCGATAAGAAATCTGTAAAACACCGAAAGCTTTTCGTAAAGACCGAGATAAAGTGTGCGCCAAGCGTCCCCGGTATAAAGGAAAAATTTGTTGTAAATCGAGCGCGCCTCATCCTTTAGCTTCTCGCGCATAAAGAAGTAATCGTCGCACGCACTCGGCGCATCCTTAAGCTGCGGCTTTGGTGAAAACCTCATATCTGACAGTATTTTCCGCGCCGACTCGTAGCTCTCTGCCGTACGAAGCGAGTTCAAAAATTCTCCGTCCGATTCGATAAGCGCCGAAAGCCTCGGCTGTCCCTTCATATCGGGAGAGGGGTCGACTATATCCGCTATACAACGCAAATAATGCTCCGCATACGAGCGGGTAAGCTCCATTATATATTTTCCGTATTTTCTCTCCTCGGGGGGCAGGTCAGCCTCGTTTTTGTAAATATTAGTTAGCGGAATTAGCGATTTTACACCGTCCTCGTTGGATATAAGCTTCTCGTATATATGCTCAAAAACCTCGTAAATTCCCGACGGATTTTTGGCATCGGTCAAAGCATAGCAAAGCTCGGCAAACTGCTCGGGCGTGGCGATATCCGGTCTTTGACCGTCGTATATTGAGTTCACGAGTCCCTCAAGCACCGAAAGCAAAAGAAGCTCCGCCTCCGCCTCGTCGGCTATTCTGAAGCTCGGATTTATACCCACGCGCTCGGCGTTCTCGCGAAGAAGACTCGCGCAAAACGAGTCGATGGTGCATATAGACGCCGCGGGTAGCATATGAAGCTGACGCACGAGCCGCGTGTTTCCGGCGCGCACAGCCCCCGAGAGTGCCGCCGCTATTCGCTCGCGAAGCTCGCCCGCCGCCGCGTTAGTAAAGGTAACGACCAGAATCGAGCTTATATCCTTGGGATTTTTTTCGTCTAAAAGCGAGGATATTATGCGCTCCGTAAGCGTTGCGGTTTTTCCGCTTCCCGCCGCCGCGGACACCAAAAGCGTCTTATCCTTCGTATCAATTGCAAGACGCTGTACCGCTGTAAATTTTCTTTCGGACATAACGCACACTCCTCCCTTTTTATGATTTCGTCCGCCCAAGCGAACCGTTATATAAAAATTTCAAAACTGTCTTATCGGCTTTACGGCAACGCCGCTCTCAAACTCGCGCACCTCACCGACGGCAAAAAAATTATCCTCTGCGTCGTAGAGCGTAAATCTGTCGCCAAGCTCGGCTCGGATGCCGATTTTTTTGAGGTATATTTCAAGCCCGGATTTCGCAAGCCGCGCGAAAAACTCGGAAAGCCTGATTTTCGGCATATCGCGGAAAATATATTCAACCGGGTATACGATAGCCTCCCTTTGCTCCGCGCTCATCGCCTCAATCTCACCAAGCGTGTGTGCCTCACCGAGCGAAAAGCCCGACGCCTCGGTGCGCGTAAGAGTGCTCATTATTCCGCCGACGCCGAGCGCCGCGCCTATATCCGCGCACAGCGTTCTTATATAAGTGCCGCCCGAGCAATGAACGTCGAGCGTGTAATTCCTTTCGTCAATACGCCGAGCGTCTATCGAATAAACCGTGATTTCTCTCGGCTCTCTTTCTATGCTGATACCCTCGCGCGCCAAGTCGCACAGCTTTTTGCCGCCCACCTTGATTGCCGAGTACATCGGCGGCGTTTGCCGTATTTTTCCGACGAACGAGCCGATAGCCGAAAGCACCGCGCTCTCGTCGGGTATAGCGTCGCATCTCGTTAATACCGCGCCGCTTGAATCCTCGGTATCGGTAGTCACGCCGAGCGTCAAGGTCGCCCGATAGTGCTTGTCCTCCGAGAGCATAAACTCGCTCGCCTTTACCCCGCGGTTGATAAGCACGGGCAAAACACCCTCTGCCATCGGGTCGAGCGTGCCGGTGTGTCCCGCCTTATCAGCGCCGAGAAGCGCCGAGCAGCGCCTTACCGCCGTGTGCGAGGTCATACCGCCCTCTTTATTCAAAATTACAACGCCGCTTCTCATCACGCACACCTGCCTTTACCGTAGTTATTCGTCCCACTTTTAAATATTTTAACACAAAGCTTTGAAAATTTCAATGAATTTTAAAAAAGAAGACGCTGAGCTTACCTCGCCCAAGCGTCCTCTGTCTTAAATCATTTTATTTTTTAAATAAATTCTTGAAAAAGCTTTGTCTGCCGCCCTCGCCCGATTCATCTCCGAGCGATTTTGCAAGCTCCTCAAACAGCTTCTTCTGCTCGGCGTTCAGGTTGGTCGGCGTTTCAACGTTAACCGTCACGATAAGATTGCCGCGCCGCTTCGAATTGATGTCGGCGATGCCCTCACCGCGCAGAGTGAAGCTCGTTCCGGTCTGAGTTCCCTCGGGAATCGTGTGCTTTCTCGTTTTGCCGTCGATGGTCGGAATCTCAATCTCCGCACCGAGCGCCGCCTCGGAGAAGCTTATCGGCACCTCGCAGTAGACGTCGTTGCCGTCACGGGTGAATATCTTATGCGGCTTAACCTTGACCTCTATTATAAGGTCGCCCGCCGCACCGCCGTTTCGTCCGGCAGAGCCTTGACCGCGCAAAACTATTCTCTGCATAGAATCAATTCCCGCAGGGATAGTCACGTCAAGCTTCTTGTTTATCTTAACGAAGCCCTTGCCGTTACAGTTTTTGCAGGGGGTTTTTATTATCTTACCCGTACCGCGACAATTCTGACACGGACGCTGAGTCTGCATATAGCCGAGCATCGTCTGCTGTCTTACGGTAACGCTTCCTGTGCCCTGACATTCGGGGCAGGTTTCAGCCTTAGTTCCCTTTGCCGCACCCGAGCCTTGACAGTCCGAGCACTCCTCAATTCTGGCAAAGGATACCTCTTTTTTACAGCCGAACGCCGCTTCCTCAAAGGAAATCGTCAGGCGCGTTCCTATATCGTCGCCGTCCTGCGCCATCTGTCTGCGCCGCGAGGAGCCGCCGCCACCGCCGAAGAACGAGGAGAATATATCGCCGAAATCAAAATCACCAAAGCCGCCGAAGCCGCCAAAGCCGGAGCCGCCCGATGCGGGGTCAAACGCCGCGTGACCGAACTGGTCGTATTTCTGACGCTTTTCCGAATCCGAGAGAACGGCGTACGCCTCGTTTACCTCTTTGAACTTAGCCTCTGCCTCAGCGTCACCCGGATTCATATCGGGGTGATATTTTTTTGCAAGGCTGCGGTACGACCGCTTTATCTCATCATCGCCGGCGCTCTTTGCTACTCCGAGCACCTCATAATAATCTCTTTTTTCTGCCATACAAATCTCCGCAGGTTGTCATTTCTTACATCTTTTTTGCAAAGAATGTAAAGTTTTGTTTTGATTAAACGGTTTTATCCTCGAAATCAGCGCCGTAGTAGTTGCCGTTTGCATCAGTGCCGCCGGCAGCGTCAGAGGGGTTGTTACCCTGACTTGCCTGAGCTTCCTTATAAAGCTTCTCGGCGATGGGGTAGAACGCCTTCTGAAGCGCTTCGGTATCAGCCTTTATAGCCTCAACGTCGCCGCCCTCAACCGTCTTCTTAAGCTTCTCGATAGCCTCGGTAACCGGAGCCTTTTCCGCATCGGTAACCTTGTCGCCAAGCTCGTTTATACTCTTTTCGGTCTGGAATATGGTGTTCTCAGCCATATTCTTAACCTCAACGGCTTCCTTGTGCTTCTTGTCCTCCTCGGCAAATCTCTCTGCCTCGCGAACAGCCTTATCTATATCCTCCTTGGACATATTCGTGCTCGAGGTGATAGTGATATGCTGCTCCTTACCCGTACCCTTATCGGTTGCGGTTACGTTTACGATACCGTTAGCGTCAATGTCGAAGGTAACCTCAATCTGAGGAACTCCTCTGGGCGCTGCGGGAATACCGTCAAGGATAAATCTGCCGAGCGTTGCATTTCCTGCCGCCATCTCGCGCTCACCCTGAAGAATGTGAATTTCAACCGAGGACTGATTGTCAGCCGCGGTCGAGTAAACCTGGCTCTTCTTTACGGGAATGGTGGTGTTTCTTTCTATTATCTTATTAAATACGCCGCCAAGCGTTTCGATACCGAGCGAAAGAGGAGTTACGTCAAGAAGAAGAACGTCCTTTACGTCGCCTCCGAGAACGCCGCCCTGAATAGCCGCGCCGATTGCTACGCACTCGTCGGGGTTAATGCCCTTGAAGGGCTCTTTGCCAAGGAAATTCTTAACAGCCTCCTGAACGGCGGGAATTCTGGTCGAGCCGCCGACAAGAAGAACCTTTGCAACCTCGGATGCCGAAACGCCCGCATCGGAAAGCACCTTTTTGGTCGGAACCATAGTCGCTTCAACGAGGTCGCGAGTAAGGTCGTCGAACTTTGCTCTGGTAAGAGTAGCCTCGAAGTGCTTCGGGCCGGTTGCGTCAGCGGTGATGAAGGGAAGCGAGATTGCCGTAGACATAACGCCGGAAAGCTCGATTTTAGCCTTCTCTGCCGCGTCCTTAAGTCTTTGTGCAGCCATCTTATCGCGGCGAAGGTCAATGCCGCCGTTCTCTTTTGCAAACTCCTCAGCCATCCAGTTAACGATTCTCTCGTCGAAGTCGTCACCGCCAAGACGGTTGTTACCCGCGGTAGCCAAAACCTCGAAAACTCCGTCGGAGATATCGAGAAGCGAAACGTCAAACGTACCGCCGCCAAGGTCGAATACCATTATCTTCTGAGAATCCTCCTTGTCCATACCGTAAGCCAAAGCAGCCGCGGTAGGCTCGTTTATGATTCTCTTAACGTCAAGTCCCGCAATTTTACCCGCGTCCTTGGTTGCCTGACGCTGTGCGTCGGTGAAGTATGCGGGAACGGTGATTACCGCCTCGGTAACCGTCGTACCGAGATAAGCCTCCGCATCAGCCTTAAGCTTCTGCAAAATCATCGCGGAAATTTCCTGGGGGGTGTAGCTCTTTCCGTCGATGGAAACCTTTTTATCCGAGCCCATATCTCTCTTTATGGACATAACCGTCTTGTCGGGGTTGGTAACAGCCTGACGCTTCGCAACCTGACCCACGAGTCTTTCACCGGTCTTGGTAAAAGCAACTACGGAAGGTGTCGTTCTCGCACCCTCGGGGTTGGTTATAACGGTGGGCTCGCCGCCCTCAAAAACCGCTACGCAAGAGTTGGTAGTACCAAGGTCAATTCCTATAATTTTTCCCATAATAATTATCCTCCGTTATTATGTTTATGTTATTTTTTATTATTTTTTGTAAATTTTAGTTTGCACTTTTAACCATAGCAAAGCGAATTATGCGCTTTCCCTTTTTGTATCCCTTTTGGAATACCTCGGTTATTTCGCCCTCCTTAGCCGTGTCGCTTTCCTCGTGCATAACGGCGTTGTGAAGGTTGGGGTCGAATATATCGCCGGGTGCACCGAAGCTCTCTACACCAAGTCCTGCGAGCACCTCGGACACAGACTTCGTTATCATAGCGAGTCCCTCGCTGACCTTATCACCCTGATAAAGCGCGGCGCGCTCAAGGTTATCTATAACAGGCAAAAGCTGAGCCACAGTATCCGAAGCAGCCGACTCGTAAACCGCCTCGCGCTCTTCTCTTGCGCGGCGTCTGAAATTATCGTATTCAGCAGCCATACGCAGATACTTGTCGTCGTACTCGGCGATTTTTTTCTCAAGCTCGGCAATTCTTTCCTCGGCGCTCGGCTCCTTCACCGCCTCTGCCGACTCCTCTTTTACCTCGTTTTCCACATTTTCTATCTTCTTTTCGTCCTGCATACCGAAAACCTTTCTTAATCTTCATTATCCGAATCGTTCGTGGGAAGCAAAAGCTCCTCGCGGAACATCATATCCATACCGGTGGCAAGCTTGTTTATCATTCCGATAACCTTTGAGTAGTTCATACGCTTCGGTCCGATAACGCCGACGGCAACCTGCTTTGCGCCAACCTTGATATTCTTGTATATAAGCGTCGTTCCCGCCATTATATCGTCGCCGTCCTCTTTTCCGATGTAGACGTGTACGCCGCCGTCGCTGCCCTCTGATGCGGATATAACGTCAAGCAGCTTATCCTTTTCCTCAAGCATTCCGAGAAGACCCTTGAACTTTGAAACGTCCGAATATTCGGGGTACTCAAGAAGCTTCGTCGCACCGTCGAGCACGACGTCCGCGGTATCCATTTCGCTCATCGTTTCGTAAATGAGCTTTACCGTCGGATGCACCATACTGCCAAAGCCGCCCATCAAAGCCTCAAGCTTAACGATGATAGGCATCGTAATCTCGTCGCTCGTAAGGTTTGAAAGATACATATTCGCCGCATCGGTAAAGCGCGCGAGCGCCGACTCGTCAAGAGTGATGGGAGAGCGCACCGTCTTCGTCTTCACCGTGTTTCCCGAAAAGGTCATAACGAGCAGGAAATCTCTCGGCGAAAGGAATACCGTATTGAATCTCGATATCCTCACCTTTCCCTCTCCGGATTTAAAGGCTATTCCCATATAGTCGGTGAAGGTTGCCGCAAGGCGCGACGCCTCGGAGAGTATCTCGTCCATCTCGGTGAGCTTGTAGCGAAGACGCTCGTTCATCTCGTCTATCTCGTACTTGGTTTCGTTGTACTGCCGCACGAGCGAATCAACGTAATACCTATAACCGAGCTCTGAGGGAATTCTTCCCGCGGAGGTGTGCGGCTGTATGAGATATCCCATCGCCTCAAGCTCCGCCATCTCGTTTCTGATGGTTGCGGGGGAGCAGGTTATTTTAACGTCTTTGGAGAGGAATTTTGAGCCTACCGGCTCTCCGCCGGCAATATGTGCGTCAACTATTGCCTTCAAAATCTGGCGTTTTCTCGCCGAAAGTCTGTTGTCGTCCATTCCATACTCCTTTTTGATGTTTTAGCACTACACAGCACAGAGTGCTAACAAGCGCACATATAATATACCCTAAATATCTTGAAATGTCAATAGATTTTGAAAATATTTTTCGGTTTGTCGGTAAAATTTATCGCATACACCCGTCGGGTGCTAATTTCAGTCCTCCTTTGGCGGTATTATCCGCACCGTGAAGCCGCCGTCCTCCAAATCGACCCGTGCCGTGCTGTCGGGTGCGGGGTCGTCGGCTATCAGGCGCTTTGCGATAAGCGTTTCTATATGCGACTGCAAATATCTTTTCAACGGTCTTGCTCCAAAGGCGGGGCTGTAAGCCTCGTCGGCGATTTTCGCCTCGGCAGCCTCGCTGACCGACACGCTGATACGGCGCTCGGCAAGACGCCCCTCAAGCGAGCGAAGCGAAAGCTTGACTATTTTACCGATATGCTCGCGTGAAAGCGGCGTGAAGAATATCACCTCGTCAAGACGGTTGAGAAATTCCGGACGGAAGGAGCGCGAAAGTATTTCGTTTACGCTGCGGCGCGCCTCGTCGCTTACGGCGCCGTCGGAAATTCCCTCAAGTATTATATCAGAGCCGAGATTGCTCGTCATTATAATTATGGTGTTTTTGAAATCAACCGTTCTGCCGTGGCTGTCGGTTACCCTTCCGTCGTCAAGCACCTGCAGGAGCAGGTTGAATACGTCGGGGTGCGCCTTTTCTATCTCGTCGGGCAGCTCCACCGATTACGGCCGGCTTCTCACAGCCTCGGTAAGCTGACCACCCTCGTCGTAGCCGACGTATCCGGGAGGCGCTCCGATAAGCCGCGAGGTGCTGTGCTTTTCCATATACTCGGACATATCTATTCTTACGATGTTGTGCTCGTCGTCAAACAGCGCCTCGGCAAGAGCCTTTGCAAGCTCGGTCTTTCCGACACCGGTCGGACCGAGGAACATAAACGAGCCTATCGGACGCTTCGGGTCGCGTATTCCCGCCCGCGAGCGAAGAATTGCGTTGCTAACCTTTTCTACGCCCTCGTTTTGACCTACGACGCGCAAATGTAAGGTTTCTGCCAGAGAAAGCAGCTTCTCGCGCTCGCCCTCCATAAGCTTCGCCACCGGGATTTTCGTCCATCGGGACACGGTTTTTGCAATCTCCTCCTCTGTAACCGCGTCGCGCAAAAGGCTCGCCCCCGCGCCCTCGGCGCGCTCAGCCTCCTCAAGCTGCGTGCGTAATTCGGGAAGTCTTCCGTATTTAAGCTCGGCGGCAAGGGACAGGTCGTATTCGCTCTCAGCCTTTTCGATTTTCGCATTTACTCTTTCTATTTCTTCTCTTATTTTCTGCGCCTTTCCTATCGTTTCCTTCTCGTTTTCCCACCTTGCGCGCATCTCGGCAAAGCTCTCGCGAAGTGCCGCAAGCTCACGGCGCACGTCCTCGCGTCTGCCTATCGAAAGCTTGTCGGTTTCCTTGGCGAGTGCCGCCTCCTCAATCTCGCATTGCATTATTTTGCGTGATATGTCGTCCATCTCGGTGGGCATCGAATTAAGCTCGGTTTTTATCAGCGCGCACGCCTCGTCAACGAGGTCTATCGCCTTGTCCGGCAGGAATCTGTCGCTGATGTATCTGTTTGAAAGATTAGCCGCGGCAATCAAGGCGCCGTCGTGAATTTTAACGCCGTGGAACACCTCGTAGCGCTCCTTAAGTCCGCGGAGTATCGCAACCGTATCCTCGACCGTCGGCTCGGGCACGAGCACCGGCTGAAATCTTCTCTCAAGCGCCGCGTCCTTTTCTATATACGCGCGGTATTCGTTGAGCGTGGTCGCTCCGATACAGTGCAGCTCTCCTCTTGCAAGCATAGGCTTGAGAAGATTTCCCGCATCCATAGCTCCGTCGGTCTTTCCCGCTCCGACGATGGTGTGAAGCTCGTCGATAAAGAGAATGATTTTTCCCTCGGACGCCTTTACCTCAGAAAGCACCGCCTTTAAGCGCTCCTCAAACTCGCCGCGGTATTTCGCACCGGCAACCAAAGCTCCCATATCAAGCGAGAATACGCTTCTGTCCTTCAGGTTGTCGGGCACGTCGCCCTTTACTATTCTGTGTGCAAGCCCCTCGGCAATCGCGGTTTTTCCGACACCCGGCTCACCGATAAGGCAGGGGTTGTTTTTGGATTTTCTTGACAGTATTCTTATTACGTTTCGAATTTCCTCGTCGCGCCCGATTACCGGGTCAAGCTTCTGCGCCCTGGCAAGCTCCACGAGGTCCTGTCCGTACTTTTTAAGGCTGTCGTAGGTAGCCTCGGGGTTTTCACTCGACACGCGCGTATTTCCGCGTACCGCCCGAAGCGCCTCAAGGAATTTCTGTCGGGTTATGCCTCTTTTCTTCAATATATCGCGGCATTTTTCATCCTTTGCTTCAAAGATGGCGAGCGCGATATGCTCGACCGATATATAGTCGTCACCCATTTTGCCGCGCTCGGCGTCGGCAAGCGTCAAAAGAGCGTTTGCCCCCGCTGACGTATACACCTCTCCCTTAGCTCCGCTGATTCTCGGAAGCGCATCGACAAGAGCGATAGCGTCGGCGTGAATCGATTCGGCGGCACCTACTCCGAGCAGCCTATCAAAAAGCTGATAAATCAAGCCCTCCTTATCCGACACGAGCGCGGCAAATATATGCGACGGCTCCACCGCGTTGTTTCCCCTCTCGTTTGCCAAGGAGAGCGAGGTCCCAAGCACCTCCATACTCTTTTGTGTAAACTTCTCGTTATTCATATAAACCCTCCTCACGTTCGTGCGGCGGTGTGGCAAGAGTCGCCAAAATTCGCACCGCGCACCCCTTTCTGCTTATAGTTTACCCGCTTTTTGTTAATAAACTAACCACATTTTATGAACTTTTCGTAAACATTAGCACTCTACGCAAAAGAGTGCTAACAAAAAATCTCCATTCGGTTAATGCGGCGCGATTCGCTGACGCTCGCGCGATAAGCCAAGCCTCCCTCGGTGCGTTTTCGGCTTCGCCGCTCGGGCGTGTGAATACGAATTTGTTAAAGTATTTTAAATAATTGTAATCGCACTTGTAAACTTTGAATTTTTGCTATTGAAAAAGCGCGGCGTTTATTATATTATTATTTTGGGACGCAAAGCCGTGACGGCGTCCGCGACACCACCGCACCGGGAATTTCAGAAAACACTTCAAAAGGAATTTTTATGATTAAAAAATATATTAACGATTATCTGTCGCTGAATCTTTCGGATTACGAAAATATAGGCGTTGATTTCGAAATTTCAAAATTTTTACTTATCGTGCTCGTCGGTCTTTGCATTTCATTCTTCGTCATAGACTGGCACAGAGGCTATATGCTCCTCGCGGTTAAAAAGCTTTTCCGCCACGAAGCTCTTGACGAGCAGAGCGCGAAGACTCTCGGTGAGCTTGGCATTGACAAGTCCCGCTCTGTCAAGTGGGCGCTTTCGCACGATACGCGGCTTTCGAAAATCGTAAAAAGAGTGGGTGAGGTCGAATACACCTACGAGGAATATATCGCCCTTTCGAAAAAGCTCAAAAAAGAAAAGAAGAAGATGGCCCCAGATACGCCCGACTTTGCCGTCGCGAGATTTTACGTAAATCCCCAAAGGCTCTCCGAGGCGCGCGATATCGAGCAAAACTACTCGTCCTCGCTGATTAAAACCGCGGTATTTTCATTTATGTTCGTGATAATATTCGTGGGACTGACTCTGCTTATGCCGGAGCTTCTTTCCTTCATAAATTCATCAATAATCAAATAAAGAATTAATAATCGAAAAAGAAACGAGAATTGATTGGTAATACCGACCCGCAAGGTTAGTACCGACTTATCAACTCTCGTTTTTTCAATCGTTTTTTCTTCGCGCGCGTGCGCTATATGGTATATATACATATATGTATGTTTATTATACTATCTCTTTATTATTCCGGGACATTTTGTACTTTTTCGTGGGGCATACTGTCACATCTCTCGGACAAGCAAAGGTACAAAACGAACCGATAAATCACAGAAAAAACCGCAATCTTAACCGAGTTTTCCACAACCCCAAAAGCAAAGCAGCTCCCTATCGTGCGCCACGGAAAAAAGCAAGCTTAGCCGAGTTTTCCACAACCGCGGAGGCTGAGCAAATCCCCTCGCCCCTTTTGATATGGCAGCAATTCCTTTTTTCAAAAACCGCGCACCTTCCACAGCGGCAAAATCAGCCGCCGCACGCGTCAAAAACGGCTCTCAGCTCGCGCATTTTCTCATCGGCGGGAGCGCAAAAGGCGGGCACCGCCCTGCCGAGCGCAGAATATTTATACTCGCCCATAGAATGATACGGAAGCAATTCCACCTTTATTTTTTTGCGGGACTCGAATAAAAAATTCTTCACGGCTAACATCTCCTCCATCCTATCGTTCACGCCCAAAATGATAGGAATTCGCAAAGTTATATTTACATTACGCGCGATAAGCTTGCGCAAATTCTCCAAAATCAACTCGTTTGAAACACCGGTGTACCGCTTATGTATTTCTCTGTCCATACATTTTATATCGTAAAGAAAAAGGTCGGTGTAGGGTATAATTCGCTCGAAGTATGAAAAGGGTACGGCACCGGCTGTATCCACCGCGGTGTGAATATCGCGGCTTTGGCACTCCTTGAGCATTTGTTCAAGAAAGTCGATTTGGAGCATACATTCACCACCCGAAAAGCTCACGCCGCCCCCCGACGCACGAAAGAAAATTTCATCCTTTATACATTCGCGCATAAGCTCACCCACCGTGTATTCTCTGCCGCACAAAATCCTCGCTCCGCTTTTACAGACGGCGGCACAGAGGGCACATCGCGTACAGTCGGCTTCGCCATTTTTACACACCGCGCGACAGGCACCGCACCCCGTGCATTTATCTTTATAGAGCATCAGCTCAGGGGCTTTATTCCGACTTTCAGGATTGTGGCACCAGGCGCAAGAAAGATTGCACCCCTTAAAAAACACGGTCGTACGAATACCCGGTCCGTCGACGAAGGAATTACGCTCTATATCGAATACGGTAGCCTTTAAATCACTCATAAAAATTCCTCGAAATTACCTCGTCCTGCCACCCCGGCGAAAGACTCGTAAATTTAGCCGAAAAGCCCGTCACCCTGACGATAAGGTCGGGATATTTTTCAGGGTGAGCCTTGGCGTCCAAAAGCTCCTCCCTCGTCGTACAGTTCAGCTGTAAGGACTGTATTGCACTCGATGCGGCGGCACGCAAGAACCACTCCGCACGCTCCTTGGAAATACCCGACGGCAAAATTATATTCACCACCGAATTGGCAGCCATAAGAGAGCCGTCAAGCGTCGCAAGGCTGTTTATAACGTCGTTGACGCAGGGTATGCGCTTTAGGCGCGACGGAGTTAACCCCTGGGCAAAACACTCTCCCGCTCGGCGTCCGTCGGGTGTCGCCAAGGTTCGCTCTCCCCACCATCTTATCTCGGTATAGGTAAGATATCCCAAATGCACGCGGCCTCCGTAGGTACCGACGCACCCCGAACAAATTTTATAAAGGTCGCTGTTAAATCGGTTGGCAAGCTCGCAGGATTCGGCACTTCCGTCACCCCACCCCGCACAGCCGACGGCGCGCATACGCATATCCTCGTATCCCACCCAGTTCGCGCGCACCGCGCGAAGAAGCTCGTCAAGGGTGTAAAGCTGCTTATCAAAGACGAGCGTTTTCACGGCGAGCAGTGAGTCTACGATGTTCGGAAAGCCGAATACGAGCTGATAGTCGTCACGGTATCTACCGCCGCCCATCGTGAAATCGGCACGGCTTTCTATACAGTCGCCGAGAGTCGATGAGAATATCGGGAACCTATCAACCTTGTGAAATATTTGTCCGCCCGCGCGAGCCACGTCAAGCTTTTCGCGGAGCAATTTTTCCGAATTTTGTAAAGTAACGTTATAAAAATCCTCAAAATCCCGACAATTATCGTATCCCAAAAAGGTTATCCCCACCTTCTCCATCACGTCGGTCTTTCCGTGCAAGGCAAGCTCCATCGACTTCAACAGGTTCAGATAGCTTCCTCTGTCAGCCTTTTCGTTTATGCCCACGAGGTCCCAACAGCCCGCTATATAATAGTCGCGCGCCTCGCATAGCGGACGTCCCGCGCGCACGAGCGCGGGTATCGTTGCGTCGTCGTTTTGCAAAAGAACGGTGCTCGTCCCCTTTATTATCGGGGAGGTGACGGCGTCGAGATATTCCTTCGGCGAATTTTTCGAAAAGCGGCATTTTATCTTGGGGAAAATTATTTTCTGCTCACGCGTAGCGCGCAAAAACATCTCGGTAAGCTCGTTGTAAAGAGGCTCGCCGCGCTCGTCACAGCCACCGAGCGTATAAGTGTTTTCAAGCTCGTGGTCGGCATACCCCGTCATCAGCATATCGTGGTCGTAGTGGCAATCCCAAATAAGCAAAAACTGACAGATAAGACGGTATGCGTCCGCAGGCGTTATTGCCCCGCGCTCTATATCGCTCTTGTAAAAGCGAATCAGGTCAAAATCAAGTCTGCCGAAGGTATTCGGTCCGACACCCTCAAGCGAGCCGAACGCCGTACGCAAAAACGCAAGCGTGGCAAGCGCCTCGTAAAAGCTTTCCGGTGCGCGCCAAGGAAGCTCGGCTGCGGTTTTGGCAATCAGCGTAAGATTTTCTCTTTCCTCGGCATCAAGCTCCCGCGTGAGCATTTGCTCGGCTTTTTCGGAAAACTTCTTTGCCATACGGCGCAAGCTTTCCATACCGTAGCAGACAGCTGAAAGAAACTCTCTTTCTTCTTCGTTTTCGGCGTTTTCAAGCTCCGCCTTTGCCCTACGGTAAACGCCGCACGCGCCGATTTCCAAAAACGGACGGCAATTAAAATTAAAGTGCTGATGCGTGTCGTTATAAGCACCGCATATAAGGTATAGGTTTTCCTCCGCCTGTGCAAGCTTCCGCTCGTAAAGCTTCGGATCCCGGTCGCGAAACAGATGCTCGTTTTTATAAAAGACCCAACCGTTCGCCTGCGCGAAGCCGAAGCCCTTCGCCTCCCTCGCTCCGTCGGAAAGAGAGGTCAAAAATCCCGTTTCGTAAAAATACGGCGCGTGCGGAAACAAAATCGGCTCAAACTCCTCGGTTATTACGTCGTACTGTAGCAGCTTTTGCTCGACTACGCTCATCCCCTCACGGTAGCGCGAGTCCATAATGGCGAAGCATCGCTCGGCAAAGCTCCGCGAGCGCTCCTCGTCCCCCCGAAGATAAAAGGAATACAGCTCCTCCCTTAATTTATCAAACATAATCTTCCTCCAAAAAAGCACTTTCTTTTAGTATATTCTCTTTCACTCGAAATTCAATGTAAAAGAAAGAAAATTTGTAAAATACGGAAATTTATATTTACAAGAGCTTTTTATTGTTGTACAATAATATTGTAAAAATCACCGCTTTTTTCAAAGGAGGAAGCTATGGATTTTGAGAATTTAAGAATAAAGGACGTTTGCACGGTTCTTCATTTCGATGCGGATTTAAAGCGTTGGGATGCAAAAAACAGAAAATTTCATATAATAGGAATAAAGCTTTCCGGCTCGGCTTTTCACGAGCTCGGATATAAGAGCTTCACACTCTCGCAAAGCTGTATATATTTTTTCAATATGCGCGACGACTATCACGTCGAGGTAATTGAGCCGGGCGAGGCGTTTTCGGTTCACTTCACGACGTTTGCTGATATCGACACGGATAGCTTCTGTATACCGATAGAAAACCCGGACGAGCTAATCTCACTTTTGCAAAAGGCTGAAATGAAAAGCAAGCTTTCGGGGGAGGGCGACCTCTCGCTTTTGTCGGTCGTCTATAAAATTTGCTCGGTTATATCCGGCATTCGCCGACGCACTTATTTTCCGACCGACTCGCGAATTTCGCAAGCCAAAACGTATATTGATATCAATTTTCAAAAAGCGGATTGCCTTCGTTTGTCCACGGAGCAAAGCGGACTTTCCTCGCGGCGATTCACCGATCTTTTCAGGGCACACTACGGCACGACTCCAAACAAATATATAGTTACGAAAAGAATAACCTACGCCAAGGGCTTGCTCGAAACGGGGAGCATCACGGTAAACGAGGCGGCATTGCGGAGCGGCTTTTGCGACGTATATTACTTCAGTAAGGTTTTTAAAGAGGTCTGCGGCATCCCGCCGAGCAGGTGGAAAAATGCTCTCCAACAATAAAAATGATAATAAAACGGCTGCAAGAGGGAGCCAAACACCCCGCCCTGCAGCCTTTAATTTTTACGTAAATTATTCTTATATCAAAGCAACCGAAAGAGCCGCGCCGCAAAGATAACGGGTATCAATCCTACACGCGCGCAAAAGCTCCTCGGCGTTTTTATAAGCGCAAAAGCCGCCCCGACATTTTAAAACGGCTTCAAGAGAGGACCACAAGGCAGCAGCCTCTTTTTGCTTGCTATCCTCTTTTTCACAGTCGATGAAGCTGCGCCCGGCGTCACCCATCGGCAGAATCCCCTCTTTAAAAGTCTTATAAAAAAGATGCTCGACCTCGCACTTTTTTGCGTTTTTTATAAGCTTTTGCAAATTATCATTTACAAATCTTTGCAAAACCCGCTCTTTTCCAAGCATTTTTTCGCAGCTTTGAACGTCTACTCCGACCTCGCCATCTGCGAACGCGACGGCACAAACACCCTCGGTGTGACTGATGCTGATTTTGATTTTGCCACCGTCGAGCGACGGCTTACCGTGGCTGTCAAACAAAAGCGGTGGCATCGGGGAGGTGAAAATATCGGTATACGCGCGCTCCAATAGATTATAAGCGCAAGCGCGGCTTTCGCGAAGCTTGGCACTCCTTGCCTCGCAAATTCGTTCTCTTGCCGCGGCGTCGGCGGGCATAAACGGCTCGCTCGGCAAAGCTTCTATATACGAAACGGCGGTATATACCACGCCTCTCACCTCCATCAAGCACATCTTTTGACAATCATCGTTTGCAAAACCCGACCTTTACCAAACGCTTTCGGAAATTCCCCGCTCGCCCATCACCGTTTTCAAAAGCGAAGACGCGGCTTCGGCAAGCAAGCCTTCGGCGATGAATTTTAACGCTTTCGCGCCTTCGGGGCAGCTTCTCAAAGCTCCATAATTATCGGCAAAATCATAGGTCTGCGCTTAGTCTGCGCGTAAATATATTTGGCAAGCTCCTCTTTTATGGCGTTTTTCATAAGAGCGTAATCGCGCTTGCCGCCAAAGCTGCGCCGTATAGCGCGTTCGGCAATAGCCTTTGCATTTTCCATAAGCGACTCGGACTCCTTGACGTATACGAAGCCGCGCGAAACGATATCCGGCCCCGTGGCTATATCCCTCGTGTAAAAATCAAGGGTCGCCACGACGATAACGAGTCCGTCCTCGGCAAGATGCCGTCTTTCGCGAAGCACGACGCTTCCGATATCACCAACGCTCGAACCGTCAACGAGCACGTTTCCCGCGGGCACGGTTTCGGCAAATTTAGCACCCGCGCCGTCTATCTCAAGCACGCGTCCGGGCTCGCTGATAAATATATTCGGCGCGGGTATTCCCATAAACTCACCTATATCGCGGTTGGCGTAAAGGTGGCGGTATTCACCGTGCACGGGCATCAGATACTGCGGCTTGGTAAGAGCCATCATCAGCTTCAATTCTTCCTTGCAGGCGTGGCCCGAAACGTGTATTTCCTCTGACGAATCGTTGATAACCTTTACACCGCACTTAACGAGCGCGTTTATAATCTTTCCTATCAGCTTCTCGTTTCCGGGAATGGCGCTCGAGCTTAAAAGAACGACGTCGCTCGGCGAAATTTTAACCTTATCGTGCTCGGCAAAGGCTATTCGGTAAAGCGCGGACATAGGCTCTCCCTGGCTTCCCGTGGTTATCAGCGTTAAGTCCTCGGGTCTGTATTTTTTCATCTCACTGACGTCTATGAGAACTCCCTCGGGCAGATTTATATATCCAAGCTCGGATGCCGCACCTATTACGTTGACCATACTTCTTCCGAGAACGACAACGCGCCTGCCGTGCTTTATACTGCAATCTATTATCTGCTGAACGCGGTGTATGTTCGACGAGAAGGTGGCTACGATAATTCTGCGCTTTTCATACTGCGCGAAAACGCGCTCAAGCGACGAGCCGACCGTTCGCTCCGAGGGCGTAAATCCCGACCGCTCGGCGTTCGTGGACTCACAAAGAAGAAGCCTTACACCCTCCTTGCCTATCTCGCCGATTCTCGTGATATCCATAATTTTTCCGTCAAGCGGCGACACGTCAAGCTTGAAGTCACCCGTATGGAAAACCGTTCCGTGCGGAGTCTTCACCGCTATCGCGCAAGCGTCGGCAATCGAATGGTTGACGTGTATGAATTCCGCGCGGAAAACGCCGAGATTTATAACGTCGCCCGCCTCAACCGTATAAAGCTCAGGGGTAATGGGCGGCGGATTTTCCTCAAGCTTTCCCGCGATAATTCCAAGAGAAAGTCTGGTTGCGTAAATCGGTACGCTTATCTGTGCAAGAACGTAGGATATAGCACCTATGTGGTCCTCGTGTCCGTGTGTTATAAGTATTCCGCGTATCTTGTGAGCGTTTTTCACAAGATAGGATATATCGGGTATAACGAGGTCTATGCCGAGCATATCCTCGTCGGGAAAGCCCATACCCGCATCTATTACTATCATATCCTCGCCGTATTCGAGGACGGTCATATTCTTTCC